>CAZYWR010001227.1:0-6243 GCA_964651185.1 uncultured Polyangiales bacterium | reverse complement strand
GTCGCTCGCGTTCCTGCGCTACCTCGGCGGCGAAGTCGCGCGCATCGTCGGCGCCGCGCATGCGCTGCGCATCGTCCACCGCGACCTCAAGCCGGACAACGTGTTCCTGGTGTGTTGCCGCGACGCGCCCTTCGGTACACGCATCAAGGTGCTCGACTTCGGGATGGCGAAATTGAACCCAGACGAAGGACCTTACTCTTTCGTCACCGACGAAGGCGCGTTGCTCGGCACGCCCATGTACATGGCCCCGGAGCAGTGTAGCGGTGCGCCCGTCGATGCGCGCACCGACGTCTACGCGCTCGGCTGTATCCTCTACGAGCTCGCGTGTGGTCGGCCGCCGTTCATCGAAGGTGGCGTCGGCATGATCGTCGGTGCCCACATGTATAAAGCGCCGGCGCCACCACGCGCGCTGAATCCGAACCTGCCTCAAGCGCTCGAACAGCTCTTACTGTGGTCGCTGGAAAAGGCGCCCGAGCGGCGTCCAGAGAGCATGGCCGCGCTCGCCGGCGCACTCTGCGCGATCGGCGACGACGATGGCTGAGCTCCATCCACTTGCGGACATCCACGCCGACCCGCTCGTGATGGGCGTCGTCAATGGCGATCGCAGCGCCTGGTTCCGGCTGACCTTACACATCGAAGACTGGGTCGAAGAGCATGCGCCGCGGCATTGGCGCATGCGCAAGGCGCGCCTCGCGCGTAGCGAAGACGACGTGCGCGACGTGCTGCTCGAGACGCTCGAGCGCGTCGACCGCAACGACTTCCGCGTGCTGCGCCAGTACCTCGAGCAGAAGCTACGCGCGGTGCCCGACGTGCGCAGCGCCGACAGCGAGCCGGTCTCGTTCGTGGCCTGGCTCGCGGCGCTGGTCGACTTTGCCATCCGCGATCATGTTCGGCGACGCTATGGTCGCGCACCGGCGCAATCTGCACAAACCCGCGACGTACCTGCGGCCGTGGAGCAACCACCGGTCGCGCTGAGCAAGCGCAGCCTGCAGTCGTGGGCCGTTCATCCGCGCGAAGCCGAGACCGCGGACTACGCGAGCCAGACGCCGAGCTTGTCGCGCATCGTGACGGCGCGCTCCATCCTCCGCTACGCCGAGCAGGCTTTCGACGCGCGCGAGCTGTCGTTGTTCCGGCGTTACCTCGAGCACGCGAGCTTCGAGGAGCTCGCACTCGAGTTCGAGTTCGCACGACCGGAGCTTGCGCGCGCGGAGATCCGCAAGCTCAAGGAGCGCCTCCGCGCGCGCTTCCGCGATGCGGAGTGATCGACGACGGGCGATCAATAGCGCGTTCCGTAGGCAGCGAGCGCGCCGCCGCTCGTGGGCAGCACCATGAACGCCTGCTCGCGTGCGGGTCTTTGCAACAGCCAACTGCGCAGCGTCCACAGCGCGGCACCCGCAAACGCGGCGACGCCCACACCGAGTGAGATATCTGCAGCGAGGGCCTTGCGCTTGCCGCGCTCGCTGGCGTTGTGGCTGCAGCCGGGCGAGCACGTCGCCACCAGATGATGCAGGTAGTGCACGTCGCGCGCGCGCACGACCGCGAACGTAACCACACCTGCCGCGCCGACGCCGGCAAGCACCCAGCTCGCCGCCGGCACGCGGAACTTCGGCGCAGGCGGAGCTGGCAACTCTCGCGGCTTCGGCGCAGGCGTGATGGTGGGCGAGGTCGCAGGCAGGTCCACGCTGAGCAGGCGGGCTTGTTCACGCTCGGCCAACAGGAATGTCTGCTCCACGACGCCTTCCTGCGCGTGGACCTGCAGCATGTGCGTTCCTGGGTCGAGCGCGACGGGGCGGCCGTCGAGGGGCGTGCTCGTGCCATCGATGGTCACCGCCGCATTCGTCACGTCGCGCCCTTGGGCGTCGTGCACGCGCACTACCACGCTCGGCACCCGGGGTGCGAGCTCGAGCAGCCACTCGGCGCAGCTCTTGCGCACGATCGCGGGGCAGCTCTCCTGCGCACACGACAAGAACGCGGCGCGAGCCGCCAGCAAGCGACCTTCGTCGCGCTGCGTCTGTCCGTCGGTGGAGGCCGCGATGCACGCACTCACCTGCTCGCTCGCGGGCTGTGCGAACGCGACGCTTGCCACCGCCCAGATGCCGACCAGCCAGAGCGAGAAGACTCTCGTCGCGATCACATGCACTCCGGCTTGAACAAGCGATGGCCAGCAGCATCTAGGCGGTAGGGCGGGTCGCAGCTCGGCGAGGCCGTCTCGACGGGGCGCTTTCGCGCAGCGGCGCGCTCGCTGGCCCGCGTGGTGCCGGGTTTGGCCGTGTGCAGCCGCCGTGTGTGGCGCGGCTCGGCGACCGGGATAAGGGGAGATGTCGTGCTCGGCCCGGCACCCTCGTGCGGACGCGCTGCCGGTGTCACGGTCGCGGTGTCTTCATGCCGTGCCGAGGCGTCCGTCGCGGGCACCGCAACGGGCGTGGGCACCGCAACGGGCGTGGGCACCGCGGCGGGCGTGGTCGCCGCACTGGGCGCAGGCGTCGGCGAACCATGCGTCGCGCCGTCCGCGCGCAGCGACCAGTACACGGCTCCCCCGACGACGATCGCGAGCGTGCCGATCGTCGCCCACAGCGCGCGACGCCGCTCGCTCTTGAGCGCTTGCAGCTGCACGCCGCTCGCCCAGCTCGCCTCTTCTTGCGGAGCGGCGACTTGGCGCTCGCGCGTCTCACTCTGCGCGCGCAGCCCGCCCGGATCTTCACGCTCGATCGCGCAGAGCCGCTCGGCACGCTGCGCGAGGCGGTCACCGACCACACTCTCGACCCAGCGTGCGAGCTCCGACGGACGCACCGACGGCGCGCACGTCTCGAGCGCGAGCGCCATCTCCTGCGCGGTGCCGAAGCGTGCGTGCGGATCGCGCGCGAGCCCACGCATCACGACCTGGTCGAGACCCGGGCACACTGCACCGCGTGCGCTCGGGGGCGCGATGCTCGCCGACATGACCTTGAATACGGTCTCGGCGTGCGTGCTCGCGGCAAACAAGGGCTCGCTGGTGAGCACTTCCCAAAGCACCACGGCCGCCGCGAACACGTCGCTCGCGCGCGAGACTTCGCCTCCGTGCAGCTGCTCGGGTGCCATGTACGCGAGCTTGCCCTTCACCGCGCCATCGCGTGTGGACTGCGCGCGTCCCTTGGCCTTGGCCACGCCGAAGTCCGCGATGCGCGTCACGCCATCGAGCCCCACCAGGATGTTCTGCGGCGACACGTCGCGATGGATGAGGCCGAGGGGACGCCCCTGATCGTCGGTGGCTTCGTGCGCGGCATGCAGACCGTGCAACGCATCGGCGACGATGGCACAGGCGATGGGCAGCGGGATGCGCTCGTTGCGCAGCGCGGCCCAACGCGCGAGCTTGGCCAGGGACTCGCCGTGCACGTAGTCCATCACCAACAACAGCTCGTGCTCGGTCTGCACGACGTCGAGCGTCGAGACGACGTTCGGGTGCCGGATGCGCGCGGCCAGGCGCGCCTCGTCCACCAACATCAACGCGAACTCGTGATCGCGCGTAAGGTGCGGCAACAGGCGCTTGACCGCGACCGTGCGACGAAAGCCGTGCGCGCCGTTGAGGCGTGCCAGGTGCACCGTGGCCATGCCGCCGGCCGCGAACGCCTCGTACACCGCGTAGCGCTCGACGACGTGCGCGGGACCGATAGCAGGTGCGACGGGCGACGGCATCACCGCGTACTCGTCTCGACCTGGACCACGACGTCGTCGTAGCGGACCTGCCAGCTCTTGCCTTCGTCCTGGTCCGTGAACAGCGACGCGTCCACCCACGCCACGCCCACCTCGACGCGCGGCAGCTTCTCGGTCTGCAGCAAGTAGGGCGCGCCGATGAACAACACGCTGTCATCGACACTCAGGGTCGCCAGGTCCATCGTGTTATCGTCAGGAACCGTATCGAGCGTATAGCGAACGTGTGCCCACTGGCCGAGCGCTGGGCCTGCTTGAAACGGATACTCGTGCTGCTCGCTGCGGGAGACCCTCGCGTGAGACGCCGTGCCGGCGTTCGCGAACTCGACGAAGCCAGCGTTCACACGGGTGCCCTGCGACTCGAGCACGAGCGTGTGCTGATTCGAGCCGTCGGCCTCCGAACCGAACTCGAGTTGGAACAGCACCACGCGACGACCCATGCCGGGATCGATCTGGTCGACGAGCATGTCGAACTCCACGCTGATCGTGGTGTGCGTGGCGAAAGCGTCGAGGTTGACGCCGCCGACGACGGCCACGCAGTCGTTGCACGCGGTGTCGCCGTCGTAGACCGTGACGAGCATCGACCTCCGGCCTGCACGCGCGGCGGTACCGTCGACCGTGATGGCGCCTGAAGCGGGCGTGGCCGGGTACGCGCCATAGTCACTGAACTGGCTGAGCGGATCGCTGCCCTCGAAGTCATCGCAGAACGTGGGGGCCGGGCTCAGCGCGGCACAGGAGAAGCTGACTTCGGGAAGCCTCTGCGCATCGGGCACGTCGAGCGGCTGGGCAACGTCGCGATCGGCCTCGCTGTCGGGTCCGGCATCGAGCAGAGGCAGCGCATGCGCCGCGTCCAGCGGATCGGTCGACGCGTCGGGGGGGCGGCTTCCGCGCGACACCTTGTCGAAATCGAGCTTGGTCGCGCAGCCGCCGACGCACGTCACGAAGACGAGCGCAGACACCGCGCGACGTCGCCAAGCCAAGCTCATGGGAGCGCAAGATATCACGCGCGAACCCGCGACCAAAGCGGCGCAGCCCGCCCGCGGACAGCCCGGGCGGGCCCTCGAAGAGCTCGTCCGCAGCGTCTGATCGCGACCATTTCGACACGCGCGTGGCAGCGAAAATCCTCCAGCACCTTGGGCGTCCCGCGCGTCGGCTTCAAGTTGCTCGATGCGCACCTGCGCGCGCCAGCGCGCCCTGAAGGCGTGGGCCGAGCGGCCGTCGACTCGCGCGACGCGTCGCTCACGCGTGTCGCGGCCGGCCGACCACGCCGACGATCGGTGGCAGTGCGGCCGATCGAGCGGCCGCGATCACGTCGCGCAGATCGGGCAAAGCGCGGCCGGGCGCGTCATGGACGTCGACGATCACGACGTCCGTCGCCGCGGGCGTCCAGGTATTGTCGTGCAGCGCGGCCACGCGTCGCACCTCGCAACCGCACGAGCGTAGCCGGCTTTCGATCTCGGTCATGGTGCCCGTCCCCGCACCTTGTCCGACCGTCAGCACGCGCAATCCGGCCGCGCCGCGCGAGGAGACGGCCGCTTTCTGCAGCGACGAAAGCAGCGCGTCGCGGGGCACCGGCTTCACGAGGTAGTCGGCCGCGCCGAGCCAGAGACCGCGCTTCGCCTCGTCGAGCGCGGACACGATCACGACGGGGATCGCGCTCGTCGCGGGATCACTCTTCAAGCGCGCGAGCAGCTCCCAGCCGTTCATGCCAGGCATCAGGATGTCCAACGTGATGGCGACCGGCTGAAGCTCTGCGGCGAGCGCGAGCGCCTGCTCGGCATCGTGCGCGAGTCTCACGGCGAAGCCGCCGGAGCGCAGTCCGTTCGCGATCAGCTCGGCTCCTCGCGCGTCGTCCTCGACCACCAAGACGAGCGCCCCCGTGAGCTCGCACGCCGGTAGGGGGCGGGCTTCGGTCGCTTGGTCCGCCGCGCGCAGCATGGGTAGGGTCACGCTCACGCGCGTCCCGCGCTGGAGCTCGCTCGTGACCGCGATCGTGCCTCCGTGCAGCTGCACCAAGTGGCGGGTCAAGGCGAGTCCGAGGCCCGTGCCTTCGGGCTGGCTCTCGAGCTGCGGACCGAGCCGCTCGAACTCGCGAAACAGCCGCGATAGGTCCTCGGGCCGAATGCCCACGCCCGTGTCCTCGACCACGAGCTCGAGTTGGCGCTCGCGCGCGCGCGCGGAGAGCCGCACCCGGCCCGCGCGGCGCGTGAACTTGATGCCGTTGGAGAGCAGGTTGTAGAGCACCTGCTTGAGCCGCACGGGGTCGGCGTAGAGCTCGGGTAGTCCGGGCGCGAGCGAGCAAGTGAGCTCCACGCCTTGTTTGTAGGCGAGCGGCGAGAGCACCGTCAGGACCGAGTCGACCAGCGTGGACAGCCTGAGCCACTCGAAGTGGAGCTCGACCTTTCCCGCTTCGATCTTGGCGAGATCGAGGATGTCGTTGATGAGCTGTACGAGGTGGCGGCCGCTCGTCAGCACGTTGCTTACGAACTCCTTCTGCTGCGGCGAGAGCGCGCCCACCATCTCGTCTTCGAGCAGCTCCGAAAAGCCGATGATGGC
>CAZYWR010001226.1:0-6584 GCA_964651185.1 uncultured Polyangiales bacterium | reverse complement strand
GAAGCGTTGGGCGCCGCGCGCGACCGCGGCCGCGACGACGTTGCGCGTGCCGTCCACGTTCGTGCGCGTCTGTTCGGCGCGTTCGCGCGACCAGAAGCTCATGTTGCCGGCCACGTGAAAGATCGCGTCGCAGCCGTGGGGCATGGCGCGCTCGACTGCGGCTCCGTCCTCGAGCGCGCCTTCGACCAACGCCAGCGAGAGGCGCCGGAGCCGCGACACGTCCGAGCTCGCGCGGTGGAGCGCCGTGACCCTCCAGCCCGCTTGCACGAGCTGCTCCGCGATGTGCTGGCCGAGAAAGCCCGTCGCTCCCGTCATGAATGCCGTGCGCACCGCGCATCTATACGATACGCGGACCGGTCACGACAGCGCGCGCCTCACGCCAGCGACAGCTCGCGCTCGAAGTGCGCGATCAACGCCGAGTCGTCGTTTTCCCAGGGATGAAAGCCCGGCTTGAAGTAGCGCAGGTAGGCGGGGATCAGCGCGGTGAAGTGGCCGCGCGGCCCCCAGGAGCGCCAAAAACCGCGCAGCCAAACGCCGAGGCTGCGCTGCCCGTCCCAGCGCATCAGGCGCGCGTGGAGCGAGCTGACCTTGAGCAGAAAGGTCACCGTGACGCTCAGCATGATCGTCACGCGCAACAGATACGAGCCGCCGGCCGCGCGGTACACGTCGAAGGCGACCGCCTTGTGATCGAGCTCTTCGAGCGCGTGCCAGGTCCAGAGCGGACGCACATTCGGGTGCGCGCGCATGCGCAGGTCGTCGCGCGTGAGCCATTGCGCGGCGAGGATGGCCGTGAAGTGCTCGAGCGCGCAGGTGACGGCCAAACGTACGAGCGCGGGGGCGCGCGGCTCATCCACGCTCAACAGCGCCTCGATCTCGCGGTAGTACGCGTCGACGTCGACGCCGAGCGTGCGCAGCCAAGCGTTGAACACGTCGTGTTCGCGGCGATGCAGCGACTCTTGCGCGAGAAAGCCGCGCACTTGGCGCTCGAGCACCGGGTCTTTCACGTGCTCGCGCGCGTCGCGCACGGCGTGGATGAAGAGCCGCTCGCCCTCGGGGAAGGTGAGCGACAGCGCGTTCATGACGTGCGTCAGGTACGGGTCGCCGTCGAACCAATGGCGCGGCGTGTCGGCCGGAACGTTGAGCTTGAGCGGGCGTGGCGCGATCTCGCGCGCGGCCGCGCGGGTACGGGGGACCTGTCCGGCACGCGGGCCGGCGTCGGTCGATAGGGACATACGGCGGTCTCCTTCGAAAGCAGTGGAACATAGATTAAGGCGCTGGTCGTTTGTAATCCAATGTCATATGGTGCCGACGTGCCTGTCCGATTGGGCCACCGTGCTCCCTCCGATCCCGGCGCGCGCACGGAGTCGCCAGCCGCGAGCGACCCCTTTACGGCGCCGTGTATCCCGGCGATTTACGCGGCGCACCTGGTGCAGCTCGCCGCGCGCTGGCACCTCGAGCCCGCGCTTTTGCTGGCCGAGACCACGCTCGACGCGGCGACGCTCGAGGATGGCCAGGCGCGCATCTCGCCGGTCGCGCTCTGGGCGCTGTTCGAGCGCGCGCTGCGGCTCACCGGCGAACCGGGCTTGGGTTTTCATTACGGCTCCGTGCTCAAGCTGTCGTCGCACGGGAACGTCGGCTTCGCGGCGCTCACCGCGGGCACGTTGCGCGAGGCCCTGGAGGTGTGCGAGCGCTTCGTGTCCCTGCGCGCGCCGCTGCTTTCGCTGCAGTTGCTCGCGTGCGGGGCCGAAGCTGCGCTCGAGCTCCGCGGGCCGCCGTTCGATCTGCCCGTGCGGCTGTTCGTCACCGAGGCGCTGTTCACGGCGTTCGCACAGATGGGTCGCACCCTGCTCGGCCGCGATCAAGAGATGCGCTTCGAGCTCGCGTATCCGGAGCCCGAACACTTCGTGCGCTTCCGAGCGCTTTGGCCGGGGCCGGTCCGCTTCCAATGCGCGGCCAACCGCATTTACTTTTCGCCCGCCCTGCTCGATCAGCCGCTGCCGATGGCCGATCCGCTGGCCGCGCGCCAAGCGATCGCGGAGTGCGAGCGCGAGCTGCAAACGCGGGGCGCCGCGGACTTGCTCACCGAGCTACGGCGCCGGCTCGGCGCGCGTCGTCGCGGCTATCCCTCGCTCAGCGAGCTCGCGTGCGAGGAGCACGTCTCTACGCGCACGCTCAAGCGGCGCCTGGCCGAGCACGGGACCTCTTTTCAGCGTCTGCTCGACGAGCTGCGGCGGGAGCGCGCGCTCGCGCTGCTTCGCCACGAGGCGAACACGGTCGACGAGATCGCCGAGCAACTCGGCTACTCGGACAGCGCCAACTTCACGCGCGCGTTTCGCCGCTGGCTCGGCTGCTCGCCCTCGCGCTGGCGCCGCGAACAAGGCGTGGACACGACTTGAAACGGCTCAAGCTGGCTTGTCTGCTTGGACCGGGACCTGGTCGTAGAGGCCCATGGCGTCGCTCGCGACCATGCGGATGCGCAGGGCGAGCTGGTTGTCGTCGCTGATGTCGTGCGCGAGCGCGATGATCTCGGTGAGCGCCGTGCGCGCGCGGCGGAGCTCGGCCAAGAGCCAGAGCGCGTCTTTGCGGGCGAGGCTCGAGTCCTCGCGATCGAGCGCGCGCGAAAAGTCGCGCGCGCGCCATTCCGTGAGGGTCGCCCGCGAGGGCAGCTCGCCCGAGCCGCCGCAGTCCGGGCAATCGCGCACGCCGTAGTCGGTGGGGAGCTCGCCTGCGCCGGCGCAGCTCATGCACTTTCTCGCTGAGGCCATGGCGCGCAAGCTACCACGCGCCGGTCGGGAGCGCGCCCGCTACAGACGCGCCGCGAGTTGTCGTTTCGCGCGCGCTGGGGCCGAGCGTCGGGGCCCTTCGTCGGATTGCACGTCGGGTCCGGTCTCGGGGCGTTCAGGCCTGGCTCGCCGGCGAGTAGGCTTGCTCGGTGACCGGTGCGGGCTCGAGCTCCACCGCGGGCGCCGACTGGCTGGCCTGCGCGAGCGTATAGAGCGCCGCGATCGGCGACACCACGGCGGCGGCCAGGCCGCACACGGTGCCCTTGAACATCAAGAAGGGCCAGAGCTCGAGCTGATCGAGTCCGGTCGCATAGACGGCGAGCGAGATCAGTGGATCGAACGCGAACGGGATGGCGAAGCCGAACCAGATCGCGCGCCACAGGTTATGCCGGGGCAGTATGCGCAAGAAGCGGTAGGCGTCAGGCCCGTGCGCGAGCGGCTCGAGCTTCTTCTTGCGCAGCGCGGCCCTCACGACCGGCGTGGTGATCAAGGTGATGATGAACGCGAGCGGACCGAGCCCGCCGAGCACATCGAGCACGACGCCCGGGAACGTCCACATCGGCACGGGCACGAAGTGGCGAAAGCTCAGCCAGCCGCCCAGGGCGTTGAGCAAGAAGTTCACGACGAACGGCCCGAGGACCTGTTCGTTGACGAGAAACGCACGCTGGCGCGGAGAGAGCTGCATTCGGGGAGAGAGCCTTTCAACGGAGCGAGCACAGCATTCGACGAAGCGTCGCGTCGACCTGCCGCGGCTCGGCACGCGAGGTCCGTGCCGGATCCATGTAGCAGGTGCGGGCGCCCGGTGGATCGACGGCGTGCGCGGGCGCCCTGCTTAAGCCGCTCGGTGCGCGGAATCGGGGCGCTTTCTCACATGAAAGTGGCGAGCCGCGAGGTGTCCTACATCCGGGCGCGGCTGCGGCCTGGCTCGGGGGGCACCGGAACGGTTGGGCTGATGCGCGCACGTCACGATCTAGGTTGGCCGCAATGCGCGCTCGTCAGTGGAGCGACGAGGCCGCGAAGGTCGCGTGCGGCGCACCAACTCGTCTGTTGGACCACCAAACGCGCTGCCTGCTCCGGCTTGGCCGCTTCCGCGCTCAGATGCGGCTTGCATCGCGGACCGGCCGTCGGGTACGCGTGCGGATACGTGCTCGCGCCGCCCCCTGCCTGAAGCGCGGCCACGCAGCCCCGCCAGAGCACGTCTCGGCGCGGGCCGTACGCGACCTCGCACGCGAGGAGGGTGGCCGGTGACAGCCAAGACGAGTCGACTCGTGGGTCTTTTGAGTCTGTTCGCCTGCGCGTGCGGAGCGAATGATGGCCCGGCTGCACCAGCTGGCGACGGTCCGCCCGCGGGGGAACACGCGCGCGACGACGGGGCGAACGATGGCGATGCGGGAGCGACGTCAGACGCCGCGGCCAGCGGAGGAGCGAGGCGCGACGGCGGGAAAGCGCGCTCGGACGCGGGGATCGACGGCGGCCCGGACGCGAGCGCAGAGCTTGCAGCAGACGGGGCGGCAGCGAACGGCGGCGTGGACGGCGGCTCGGCCACGATGGCTGATGCTGAGACAGGAGACAGCGCAGGAGCTCCGACGACTTGCGACCTGCCGGCGCGCTTCAAGTGGAAGGCTTCCGGTCCGCTCGTGGCGCCGAAGTCTCCTCCCGGGCACGACTTCGTGTCGATTAAGGATCCGACGGTCGTCTATTGGAACGGCTTGTTTCACATCTACGCCACCGTTTACGACCGAACGACGCGCGGATGGAACATGGTGTACCTGAACTTCAGCGATTGGTCGCAAGCGAACGCGGCACCTCAGTTCTACATGCAGAACTCACCGACTCATGGCGGGGTCGCACCGCAGCTCTTCTACTTCACCCCCAAGAAGAAGTGGGTGCTCGTTTATCAATGGGGCGCCTCGTTCTCCGTCACGGACGATCCCAGTAAGCCCGAGACGTGGTCGCCACCGGCGTCGCTCTTGCTCGGCGCCCCGGACAACGCGCTCGATTTTTGGGTCATCTGCGACAGCGCCAACTGCTATCTGTTCTTCTCGAACGACCGCGGGCAGCTCTACCAAGCGCAGATGCCGATCGAGCGATTCCCCAGCGCGTTCAGCGACGCCAAAGTCTTGATGTCCGACAGCGCCGCCAACTTGTTCGAAGCGAGCAACGTCTTCAAGGTCCAAGGTACGGACAAGTACTTGTTGCTCGTCGAAGCGTACGGCCCGCGCTACTTCCGGTCCTGGACGGCGGCGAACCTGGCGGGCCCATGGGAGCCGCTCGCCGCGACCCAGCAAAATCCGTTCGCCGGCAAGGCCAACGTCACGTTCGACGGCGCGGCGTGGACGAACGACATCAGCCACGGCGATATGATTCGCACGAACCCCGACGAGACGATGACCATCGACAGCTGCAACATGCAGTTCGTCTTTCAGGGGGCGGATCCGAATGCCAACACTGGCGGCGACTACGGTCTCACTCCCTACCGATTGGGCGTGCTGACCGCGACGCCGTAGATGCTCCGCTTTCCGCGCACCGCCGCGCAGGGACTTCGTGCGTTGTAGAGCGTCGGATCGGTGACATCCGTCCACATCGAGCGCGCGCGGCTCCGGCGCTGGCCTGAGGTGCGCGTCGCAGCCACACGCGTGCGGCGCTCGAAGCGTTGACGATCACACGCCGCAGCCCGCTACAATCGAGATGCGCGCGTCGCCAGCGGAGCGCGCCGAGGAGGCAATTTGCGCCCAGCGGGGCTCGCCAAGTCCGAGGTCCAAGCGATGCCCGCGCTGATCGCAGGTCGCTATCGCGTGGAGGGAACGCTCGGCACAGGCGGCGCGGGTCAGGTGTTTCGCGTCACTGACGTGGCGCGCAACCGAGAGCTCGCGCTGAAGCGCCTCCACGCCGGCGCGAGCAAAGGCGTCACCGCGCTGTTCGAGCTCGAGTATCAGACTTTGGCCGGACTCAGGCATCCGCGCATCGTCGAGGTGTTCGAGTACGGCCGCGACGAGGGGGCCGCCTTCTACACCATGGAGCTGCTCCAGGGCGAGGATCTCAAAGATCGCGCTCCCATGCCCTGGCGTGAAGCTTGTCTGTACTTGCGCGACGCGGCCCAGGCGTTGGGCCTCTTGCACGCGCGCCGTTTGGTGCATCGCGACGTCAGTCCGCGCAACTTGTGGCGCATGCCGGACGGCCGCGTGAAGCTGCTCGACTTCGGCGCGCTCGTGCCGTTTGGCCCCTGCGACAAGCTGGTGGGAACACCGCCGCTCGTCCCGCCCGAAGCCTACGAATCGCAAGAGCTCGATCAGCGCACGGATCTCTATGCGCTCGGCGCCGTCGGCTACTACTTGCTCACCGGCATGCACGCTTACCCGGCGCGCGGTCTGCGCGATCTCCCGGAGCTCTGGACGTACGAGCCGGTCCCGGCTTCGCAGCGCGTGGCCGAGCTGGCGCGCCCGGATCTCGAAGCGGTGCCGGGCGATCTCGATATCCTCATCGCTGCGCTCTTGAGCCTCAAACCGGTCGGGCGTCCGGCCAGCGCGGCCGAGGTCATCGACCGGCTCGACGTCTTGCTCGGGAACGCCCGTCGCTCCGAGGCCGAGGTCGCGCAGAGCCACCTCACGAACGTCGCTTTCGTCGGGCGCGTGTCCGAGCGCCGGCGGCTCAAGCGGCTGTTGCTCCTCGCCAGCCGCGGGCGCGGGCAGAGCGTGTTGCTCCAAGCCGAAGCGGGCATGGGCCGCTCGCGTCTGCTGCGCGAGACGGCGCTCGAGGCCCAGGTGGCGCCGGCCACCGTGCTGCACGTCGATGCCGCGAGCG
>CAZYWR010001225.1:0-2935 GCA_964651185.1 uncultured Polyangiales bacterium | reverse complement strand
AGCAGCGCCGCGTCGGCGCTGCTCGGCTCGGAGAACATGATCTCCTTGAGCGGCCGCGGAAACGCGCCCTCGAACTGCTCCAAGATCGCGTCGAGCGCCGCTCGAAAACGCGGGTGTCGGCGATAGAGCTCCTGCCCCATGCTCGCCCGCTGGCTGCCCTGCCCGCTGAATAGCATGGCCAGCTCACGCCCACCGGCCGCGCCAGCATGGCTCGCCTGACGCGCCCCGCTCGCGAGCTGCTCGAGCTGCTCGTGCAGGGCAGCGCGATCGCTCGCGATGATCACGGCGCGAACGGCGAAGGCGCTGCGGGTGGCCAACAGAGAGTGTGCGACGTCTACGAGTTCGAGCTCGGGACGGGCCGTCAGGTGCGATCGCAAGCGCGTCGCCTGCGCGCGGAGCGCCGCTTCGCTTTTGGCGGACAGGACGAACGGGAAGGGACCGAGCGGCGCGGCCGCGCGCGCGGGCTCGGCAGAATTCTGCGCGGGCGCTTGCTCGAGGATCACGTGCGCGTTGGTTCCGCTGACCCCGAACGCAGAGACCGCGGCGCGGCGCGGCCGTGCGGCCGGCTTCCACGGTACGGCCTCCTGCAGGAGCCGGACCGGCGCCGCCGCCCAATTGACGTGCGCGGTAGGTTCGTCCGCGTGCAGCGTCTTCGGCAGCAGCTCGTGCTGCAGCGCCAGCACGAGCTTGATCACGCCGCCTACGCCCGCCGCCGCTTGCGCGTGGCCGATGTTCGACTTGAGCGACCCCAACCAGAGCGGTCGATCTGCTGGACGCCGCGCGCCGTAGGCCTCCAGCAGCGCTTGCGCTTCGATCGGATCGCCCAGCGTGGTACCGGTGCCGTGCGCCTCGACGGCGTCCACGTCCGCCGGGCTGAGCTGTGCGTTCGCCAATGCGCGCTGAATCACCTGCACCTGAGCCGGACCGTTGGGCGCAGTCAACCCCTGACTCTTCCCGTCCTGATTGATCGCGGACGCGCGCACGACCGCGAGGATTTGGTGCCCATGGCGCTGCGCGTCGGACAGCCGTTCGAGCACGAGCATGCCCGCACCTTCGGCCCAACCGGTCCCATCCGCGTGCGCCGAAAACGACTTGCATCGGCCGTCGGGCGCGAGACCGCGCTGCCGGCTGAACGCGATGAACCCGGCGGGCGACGCGATCAGCGCGACGCCGCCGGTGAGCGCCAGGTCGCACTCGCGCCCGCGCAGCGCCTGACAAGCGAGGTGGAGCGCGACCAGCGAAGACGAGCAGGCCGTGTCGACCGTCACCGCGGGCCCTTGCAGCCCGAGGCTGTAGGCGATGCGCCCGGAGGCCACGCTCAGCGCAGCGCCGGTGATCCCATAGCCCTCGAGCTCGTGCGGCAGAGGACCGCCGGGCCCATAGCCGATCTGCGAGACGCCGACGAAGACGCCTGTCGAGCTGCCGTGGAGCGACTCGGGATCGAGTCTGGCGCGCTCCAGCACCTCCCACGAGAGCTCGAGCAGCAGCCGCTGTTGCGGATCGGTCGCCAGCGCTTCGCGCGCGTTCATCCCGAAGAAGGCGGCGTCGAAGCCCGGCGCGTCCGGCAAGAAGCCGCCGTGGCGCACGTACGTCTTCCCGCGCGCGTCGGGATCGGGGTCGTAGACGGAGTCGAGATCCCAGCCGCGGTCGCGCGGGAACTCCGTGATCGCGTCGCGCCCCGAGGCGAGCAATTGCCAGAGCTCGTCCGGCGAGCGCGCGCCCGGATAGCGGCAGCTCATGGAGACGATGGCGATGGGCTCCGCTGCGCTCTCTTCGATTTGCGAGAGCCGCGCGCGCGCCCGGTGCAGCTCGAGCGTGACGCGCTTGAGGTAGTCGCGAACCTCGTCCTGATCCATCTCTGACACTCACTCAGCGAGAGTTTGATTGATGAGCTCGCGCAGCTCGTGATCGCTCGCGTGTTCCAGGCTCTGAGCGAGCTGCATATCGAGCGCGCCGAGCTCGGCGTCGGGCGCGTGCTTGCGCGCGAGCGCCTTGAGGCGTTCTCCTACGGACTGCCGCACGCTCTCTGACTCCATTGCCGAGAGTAAGGCATCGAGCTGCTCGATGCGCTCGTGCAGCTGCGAGGTGTCTCCCGTGTCAGCGTCGCGCGTGCACTCGCGCTCGACCGCCCGCGCCAGCTCGAGCGGCGTGGGATAGTTGAACAGCAGCGTCGAGGGCAGAGGCATGCCGATCAAGGACGCGAGCTCGTTGCGCAGCTCCACGGCCATGAGCGAGTCGAGCCCGAGCTCGGACAAGGGCTGCTTGGGCTCGAGCCGCGAGCGATCGGTGTGAAGTACGCGGGCGACCACGTCCGATACCGCCGTCACCGCGGCCTCTTCGCGCTCGCGTCCGCGCAGCCTAGCGAGCTCGGTCTTCAGCGACGCCGCGGGGGCCACGGCGGCAACCGGCGCCGCGGAGAGCGCCGCTTGGGCCTCGGGGATCTCGAGCAAGAAGGGCCGCTTGCGCCCTTCGGCGTAGGGCGGCGCGAAGCGCTCCCACGCGAAGTCGGCGACGGTCAGCGTGGTCTCGTCGTCGTCCAACGCCTGGCCCAACGCGGCGATGGCGAGCTCCGGCGCAAGCGGCAACAAACCGCGCCGGCGCAAGAACTCCTCGCCCAGCTCGCCCATGCCCGGACCGCCCCAAATGCCCCAAGCGATCGAGGTCGCCCGCAGCCCGCGCGCGCGGCGCGCCTGCGCCAACGCGTCGAGGTAGGCGTTCGCCGCGGCGTAGGCGCTCTGCTGACCGCTGCCCCACACGCCCGCGCCCGACGCGAACAGCACGAAGGCGTCGAGCTCGCGATCGCCGAGGAGCGCGTCCAAGTGCCGCGCGCCTTGCGCCTTGCCGGCGAGCGTGCGGATCAAGTCGGAGGTGGTCAGCGTGGCGAGCGAGGTCTGCATGTTGACCCCCGCTGCGTGCACCACGGACCGTAAGGTCT
>CAZYWR010001224.1:0-5907 GCA_964651185.1 uncultured Polyangiales bacterium | reverse complement strand
AGTCCGCGATCGACGGCGGCGACGGCTTAGGACACGTGCAGCTGACCAAAGAGGAGCTCGCGGCCCTGAAGCACATGCAGACGCGCACCATGTCGCATCCCGGTGTCGACCCGGTCACCGGAGCCGAGCTCGGCTCGGACGGGAAGGCCGCGCCGCGCGTGAAGGTCGGGAAGAAGTCGTGATCGATCCGGGCGCGTGCGCCCCGGCCCGGGCGCCGTTCGGAGCGGGGCGCCGATGAATCTCTCCCCCGGCGCTCGCTGGAAGACCGATGGCTTGGACTCGGGATGGCGCGCGTCGGGTTCGCCGAGCCTGCCGGAGGCGCATCGTAGCGTGGTCGTTGCTGCCGGGTCGGGTCTGCGCCGCTTCGCGAGCTTCGCGGGGCCGGGTTATTTGGTGGCGGTCGGCTACATCGATCCAGGCAACTGGGCGACCGGCCTCGCGGGCGGCTCGGGGTTCGGCTACGCGCTGTTGTGGGTCGTGCTGGCCTCCAACCTGATGGCGATGTTGCTGCAGGCTTTGTCGGCGCGGCTCGGTATCGCGAGCGGACGCGACTTGGCGCAGGCCTGTCGCGATCACTATGCGCGCCCGACCGCGCTGGCGCTCTGGCTCTTGTGCGAGCTGGCGATCTGCGCGACCGACCTAGCCGAAGTGATCGGCACGGCGGTCGCGCTCAACATGCTGTTCAAGATCCCGCTGGCATGGGGAGTCTGCCTGACCGGGGCCGATGTCTTGCTGGTGCTATGGCTGCAGCAGCGCGGCTTCCGCTACCTCGAAGCCCTGACCATCTGCCTCATCGCGTTGGTGCTCGCCTGCTTCTTGCTCGACGTCGCGTACGCGCACCCGCGGCTCGCAGACATCGCCTCGGGTTCGCTCCCCGACCGTCGGATCTGGAGCGAGCCCGACATGCGCTACATCGCGCTCGGCATCCTGGGCGCGACCGTGATGCCGCACAACCTCTACCTGCACTCCTCGATCGTGCAGACGCGGCGCTACGCGCTCGACCTGCCCGGACGCCGCAGCGCGCTCCGCTACGCCACGCTCGACGTGGTCGTCGCGCTGCTCATCGCGCTAGTCATCAACGCCAGCATCCTGGTGCTCTCGGCGGCGGTGTTCTACGGCGCGGGCCAGCGTGACATCACGGAGATTCAGCGAGCGTATCGGCTCTTGTCGCCGCTCCTCGGGGTGGGCGCCGCGAGCCTGCTGTTCGGGGTCGCGCTGCTCGCCTCCGGCAAGAGCTCGACCCTGACGGCGACGTTGACCGGACAGATCGTCATGGAGGGCTTTCTTGCGTTCAGCATGCCGGCTTGGCTACGACGTCTGATCACGCGCGCCCTCGCCATCGCACCCGCGCTGGCCGCCGTGCTTTGGCAGGGCGAGCGCGGGATCGGCCGCCTCCTGCTGCTGAGCCAAGTCGTGCTCAGCCTGCAGCTCCCCTTTGCGGTCATTCCCTTGATCCGCTTCACGAGCGACCGCGCGAAGATGGGCGACCTCGTGAGTCCGCGCTGGATGACTGCCGCCGCATGGGCGACGGCCGCTTTAATGATTGCGCTCAACGTGGCCGTGCTCACGCAAGCATGCAGTTAGACCGGAACGGCGACAGAGGCGATTTGTGCAGTTTTCCAGTGACAAAGGCTGTCCTTGAACGCCGCTTGCAAAGCGCGTTAGGACAAGCGTGGCGACGCTCTGGGACCCTGAGCGCATCGCGCCGGGCAGACGTGACGGAGGCGTGCATGCATAAGCCATGGAACGCAAGGGCGGCACTCAAGTTCGCTCTCTTTGGTCTGGTCGCTTCACTCACATTTGGAGCGTGCAGCGGCGACTCGAAGACGAGCGAAGAAGACGACAACGCTGCCGGCAACGACGACAGCAACAGCGACGACAGCAACAGCGACGACACGAGCGCGGACGACGACGCCAAGGATGCGGGCAAGAAAGACGCGACCGACGCCGGCAAGAAGAGCGACGCGGGCGGCAGCACGAAAGATGCCGGTAAGCCCGCTGCCAGCAAAGACGCGGGGCCTGCAGCGGCGAAAGACGCCGCCGCGCCAGCATCACCCAAGGACAGCGGAGCGAGCGAGACGTCGAGCGTTCCACTGACTCCCAAGGGCCCAAACTGCCTGCAGCCCGGCAACGGCAACTACACCGCGCCGGGGCCCTACGCCGTCGCCCAAATGGACATCGATCTCGGCATGATCCAGGACGGCCAGCACACGGGTAAGTTCACCATCTACTATCCGAACCCGATGGACGCGAATTGCCTGCACCCGATTGTGGCGTGGGGCAACGGCACGGGCGTCACCGATTCGAACTTCACGTACGACTTCCTGAACAGCAACGCGGCGAGCTGGGGCATGGTGGTCGCGGCCTCATCCGAAGACAACACGGGCTCGGGCGCGTTTCACAAAGCCGGACTCGACTATTTGCTCAAGCAGAACGCCGATTCGACCAGCATGTTCTATCAAAAGCTCAGCACGCGCGCCGGCGTGTCGGGCCATTCACAGGGCGGCTTCGGCGCGGCGCTCGCGGCTTCGCATCCGAACGTCCAAGCGGTGGTGGTCGAAGGCGCTAGCTTCGTCTCCACGCCGACCGTCGCCGGCCTCACGCTGACCGGCACCATGGATATCGTGCCGAACGCCGCCTCGACCGTGGGAGCGGCCGCGGGACCGATGTTTGTCGCGGTCTGGGACGGCGGAAACCACATCGGCACGGAGACCGTGCTCGGCTTCATCGGGCTCGACTCGACCTCCGGCGACGCCGCGACGAGCCAGAAGGGCGCGCAGCAGTTCCAACGTCTTTACGCGGCCTGGTTCCGCTGCTTCCTCGCCGACGACGACGTCGCTTGCAAACTCTTCAGCGGCGGCGCGCCCGACAACTGCGGGATCTGCAAGGACCCTGGCTGGAACACGCTCGCCTCGAAGAACCTGTAGCCCTTTGCGCGCTCTACAGGTTGCACTGGTTCGTGCAGCTCTGGGTGCTGCAGTCGGAGACGGCGTTCGCGCGGCCGACCGCGTAGTTGGTGTCGCTCTTACGCTGAAGGATGGTGGTCGCGCTCGTGCTCTCGGAGGCGGCCTCGATCTGCGATTTGCACGGGCCGTTGGCGCCGCTCAGGCAGGCGAGGCCGCTGGCGCTCCCGCAGTAGCAGGTCTGGCCTGTGCACCCCGACGTGCGTCCGCACTCGACCACGGCCGCGCACAGCGTGCCGCGGCTCTTGCCGGCACCTGGTCCCGCGGTGGCGAGGTCGGTGGCGTCGTAGCAGGCCTTGAGCTGCGACGCGCAGTGGTCGCACCCGCACACGACGCACTGGTCGGTCGCGCTCTCGCCGCGCGAGACCGCGCCCTGCAAGCATTCTGAGAGCCCTGCGTCGGCGTGGGCACCCGCGCTCGCGTCGCTCGCCGTGTGCGCGTCGGCGCTCGCATCCGTCGCCGTGTGCGCGTCGGCGCTCGCGTCGGTCGCGTGCGTGCCCGCATCGCTGCCGCCATTCGTGGCCGCGTCGCCGCCGCCATTCGTGGCCGCATCGCTGCCGCCATTCGTGGCCGCATCGCCGGCTGCTGCCGCGTCGTCCGCTTGGGCATCGCCATCGCCTGCGCCGCTCGAACCGGCGTCCGCGTCGTCGTCGGGCGCCGCGCTGTCGTCGGCGTCGGCATCACGCGCGGCATCTCCGCCATCGAATGAATCCGAGTGAGCGTCCGACTTCCCGTCCGCGTCATGTGCGGTGGCGGCGTCGTTTTCGTTGGGCAACCAGTCGGTGTCGTCGTCGCTCGCGGGCTCATGGCCGGAACTACCGCAGCCCGCGCTCCACAAGAGCACCCCCAAGATTCGCATGCGCGACGCCGAAAGCAGACGGAGCCTAAACAACATGGACGTACCCTTCCCGTGCGCGCCCCGCCGTGGCGGTTCGATCTCGCGCACCACGAAATTCTCGTCGAGAACACGAACCGGTCGCTAGTGCGACTGCATCCCGAAGTGAGGAGCCATGCGAATTGGCGTTGCATCCGCCGCTCCTGCAGCGGCAGCCATCGTAGGCGAACGTGCCGGGCAACCCGAGAGCATCCCACTCGCGCACCGATGAATAGACGACCTGCGCGATCGAGAGGGCGTGTGAGCGCCCTCGCGCTCGACCATGCGCCCACGCCAAACGAGCTCGCGCGTCACGGCGATCCCGAGCTGCCGCCATTCGCCGATTACGTCGCCGCGGGCTGGCCGCGCGTGGAACCCGCCGAGCGCTTCTTCCTCGACACCGAGCGGCCGGGTAGCCGCGCCGCGGCCCGCAATCTCGGTCGCAACCTCGCTCCCTACGCGCGCTGGGTTACGTCGGACAGGAGCGACCCGTGGTCGATCCTGTCCGAGCGCGCGCTCGGACGCTACGACGCCGACACGCGACGCCGCATCCTGCGCGATCTGCTGGAGCGCCGCGAGAGCTTCACCACGGCCGACTACTTGAGCGCGGTCGATCACGGCGTAAGCCGCCAACAAGCGCTGCTCGATCTGACGGCTTCAGAGTCGATCACAGCGTAAGCCGCCAACAAGCGCTGCTCGATCTGACGGCTTCAGAGTCGCTAGAACAAGTCGGCCGCGGGCGCGGGCGCGCGTTGGCGTCGCACGCCCGCGGCCGCAGGTTGATGTGGAGAGCGAGCGCCGCGCTCACTGCATGCTGGTGACGACGACGCCGAGGTGCGCGCTCCAGAAGTGCTTGGTGGGCTTGTTGTCGTGATCCGTGAAGTCGTTGGCGCTCGCGATGTCGTAGCGGAACTCGGGGCGCAAGAAGACCCACGAGCCCGCCGGTCGGAAGTCGAGCGTGCCCGTCAGCGTCGTCAGATGGACCTTGTCGCCGGGCCCCGCCACCTGGCCCGCCGTGAGCGAGTCGAAGTAGGCGGGTGCAGCCGCGCCTCCCATCGCCAGCGCGGCGTTGGCGGTGTCGACCAGGTACTCGACGCGACCTGCGATGCCGAACCAGTCAGTGAACGTGTAGCCGGGCGCAAAGCTCAGGCCCCACCAGGTCTCGCGCTTCGCCCACTCCTTGGGCCGATAGCTGTTCACGTCGGCGTTGGCGACGAGCTTGAAGCCGCCGACGGTGACCGTCGTGACCATGTCGAAGAAGTCCTGGAAGTTCTTGGTCGGGATGGTCTCGTCGTCGCCGTTGCGCGGCGTGAGCCCCGTCATGTAACCGGCCGCGACGAGCAGCTCGGGGATGGGCGTGAGCAGGAACTGAATGCCGAGCGTGGGGCTCTTGTTGCCCTCAAATGCCGTGTTCACGCCGTTGACGACCATCGCGTTCACCGCGAACGCATCGTTGAACTTGTAGTTCGCGCGCAGGCCGGTGTGCCAGAAGGGTTGCATCGCGTAGTACAAGCCGCCGCGCGAGTAGTTCTGGTTGCGCCAGCTCTCGGCCACCTCCGCGCCGTACAGCGTGTAGAACTGCCCGAGGTCTAGGGTCAGCTTGTCGGTGGGCTTCCACGTCGCATAAGCCTGCGTGACGTTGTTGATGCCGAAGGGCCCTTGGTCGGCGCCGAAGAAGCGATTGACCCCGGGGCCGAAGCGCAGGCTGATGGTCGCGCCGAAGCTATCGCCTGCGTAGGCGACATCCACGCCCGCAAACGCGAGCGCGAAGCCCGAAGCCTCGACGTACGCGTCATGCCCGAACGCGCCGGTGACGCCCGGGTTGGTCGTCCCCTTGGCGGAGTTGGCATCGCTCTGCGCGGCGATCGTGGCCGCGCCGTGATTGTTGTTATCGCTGCGAATGGCGCCGTAAGCGTCGACGAATGCGCCGATGGTGATCCCGTCGGTCCACGACTTCGCTTCTTCCTCCGGTGCCTCGGTCGGCTTCAACTCCGCGACGGGCGTCATCGCGGGTGCGCTGACCGAGGGCGGCACCTCCTGGACGGGCACGACGATCGGGGCCGGCGGCGC
>CAZYWR010001223.1:0-1822 GCA_964651185.1 uncultured Polyangiales bacterium | reverse complement strand
ACATGCGCGCCGCCAGCGCCCGAGCCGATCACGCACACGTCGCATTCGAGCGAGGTGTCGGTCGTGAGATCCGCACCGGTGTAGACGGGCATGGCTCAGATCTCCTTGGCTGCATGGGTGGTTCGAAGCGAGTCGAGCTCCACCAGGTTTTCGGCGTACGCGGCGCGGAAGCTCGCGACCTCGGGCGGGCCGGGGTAGCCGATGCGCGCCCACGTGCGATCGTTGCCCCAGTACACGGAGGACACGGTGCCAGCGAGCGCTTGGAACACGGTGCGCCGGAAGCCGAGCTTCGATTCGCGCCAACGCTTGAGGACGGCGTCTTGCTCGGCCGGCGTGAGCTTCGTGAAGGGCGTGACGCGCTCGCCCATGAGCGCGCCCGTGAGCGCGTTGTCGAAGATGCGCAGCGCGATCTTGAGGCCCTTCTGCGTCTCGGGATCGGCATCGGCCACGATCTCGTCGACCGTGGCGGCCACGCCCAGCGCGCCTGCGCCAGGAGCCCCGGGGCCGCGCGCCGGACAAAGCCGCTCTGCGACGACCACGAGCACCGCGTATTCGCGCGGGTCGAACACCTTGAGCTTCGGCGTGTCCGGCCGCGGCGGGCTCTTCTGCAGCGCGAGCCCGATGCTGCCGAGGCCCACCAGGGCACCGCCGATGAGGCCAGTTCTAAGCAAGTTGCGTCGCGAAAAGGGCGCAAGTAGGTACTGCATTGCGGCGCAGTTTCCTGCGCGCGCTCGGAATCGTCAATGACATTGGCGTCCCGAGCTGGCAGCGCGTTTGGCCATCCCGCGCACTGCTCTCGGGTACGCCCGAGCGGCTGGCGCAGCGCGCGAGCACGGGCATGGGATGGAGCGCGCAAACGCGCGCGAGCACACGACAAGGAGCGACCATGGGCGAAACGAAGAGCTACGTCGGAAGCTGCCACTGCGGCAAGGTTCGCTATCGCGTGAACGCCGACTTGAGCGGACCGCTGACGACTTGCAACTGTTCGATCTGTTCGCGCACCGGAGCCGTGCTGGCGTTCGTACCGGCCGACCAGTTCGTGCTCGAGCAGGGCAGCGAAGCGCTGACTGACTATCAGTTCGGACGCAAGAACATCCACCATCTGTTCTGCTCGACCTGCGGCGTACGTTCGTTCGCGCGCGGCACCGCGCCGGATGGCAGCAAGATGTGCGCGATCAATGCGCGGTGCCTCGAAGCCGTGGAGGTGAAGTCGCTTCAGACGAGGGAGTTCGACGGACGAAGCATCTAAACGGCCGCGTCGCGCGAACGCCACGTCGAGTGCGGCGGTGTGGGTGCGTGCTGCTCGTCTCGCGGCACGCAAGCGCGATGGCGTCTGCAGACAGAGGCGCGGCGATCGCGTCGCCGAGGGTCCCCGCTCGAGGACGGAAGCAACGTTGCGCTGGACGAACGTTTACAACGCCGGACAGAGCCCCTACCATCGACGCGTGCCGCTGCCTCCTGCGAAGCGCGAAGCGTGGTCGTCTGCGAGGGTCACCTTTCTCGCGGTGGATCGCCATTACGTATTGGCGAGCTGGCGTCAGGTGGGGATCGCGGTGTGGATCGACGATGCCCCGGTCGACGTGATCCAGGCGGCGCAGTACCTGCTCGAGGGGTTGGCGCTCGAGTGGCCCGAAGGCATCGCTTTCCTGCAAGTGATAGGCGAAGACAATCAGAGCTTCGAGGGCGCCGCGCGCGGCGCGCTGCGCGACCTGCTGCGCGCGAGCCGCGGTTTTCTGCGGCTCGCGCCGGTGGTCTACGAAGGCACGGGCTTCCGCGCCGCGGCGCTGCGCGCCATCGTGACTGGCTTGTTCTCGCAGCACAG
>CAZYWR010001222.1:0-2558 GCA_964651185.1 uncultured Polyangiales bacterium | reverse complement strand
AGCTGATCGTGTCAGGGATCGATCGGCAGACCCTCCAAGCACGGTGTCTACAACCGTGTCAGCGGCGCACACCCCATCTCGAAGCTCTTGGATCCGGCATCAGTTGAGATCAGCGCCCCCTTGCCATGTGCCGTGCGGAGGCGAGGAAACCGGCCCCCCTCCCCGCCGAGCGTACCCGGACGTTACGGGCAGGCGAAGGCGCTGCGCACGGGGAGCGCGGAGATGGAGGGAGACGCGACCGCGCGCGTTCCCAGTTGGCCGCGGTCGTTGTCGCCCCAGCACCAGAGCACCTGGTCGGTGGTCACTGCACAGGTGGCGGTGTTCGAGGTCGCGACCATGGTGACGGTGGTCAGCGCGCTCTCGATCGGCTCCATCACGCCGGTCAGCTTGCCTTGACCGATGGTGCCCGCGCCGATCGCTCCTGTGTCGTTCTGTCCCCAGCAGTAAAGCTGCTCCTGGATGTCGATGGCACAGGTATGAAATGACAGACCGGAGGTAAAGACTGCGGCCGCCGAGGTCACGTGTTGAGGCAGCCGCTTGTCGTCGCTCACGCCGATGCCCAGCGACCCGCTCGCACCGTAACCCCAACACCAGACGCTGCCGTCTGCTTTGTGCGCGCACGCATGGGAGGCGCCCGCGGCGATCTGGCCGACGGCCGTGATCTTGACCTCTACGGGCGTCGGGCTTTCGTCGACCGTGCTGCCATCGCCGAACTCGCCGTAGACGTTGTCGCCCCACGCGAGCACGCTCCCGTCTTGTGTGAGCGCGAGCGTAAACTCGTCGCCGGGCGCGATCGCGCGCACCTTGGCGGTCAATCCGGGCACGGCGGTCGGCACGAGCACCACCGGCTGGTCGAGCGGGGCGCCGCACTGGCCGCGATTGTTCTCGCCCCAGCAGTACACGTCGCCGGCGTCGGAGAGCGCACAGGCGTGCTTTCCGCCGACCCCGAGCCCGATGAAGTGCGGCGACGGCGCTTGTCGCAAGTGTCCGCTGACGTCTGGAGCGAGCACATGGTCTACCTTCTTGGGCGTGGTCGAACCTTGGGGATCGCTCGCGGGCTGATCGTTTCCCTGACTGTCAGGAACGAAGCTCAGAGCCGTGCCCGTCTCACCCTCTCTGTTCGAACCCCAGCAGTAGACGTCGCCCGCGTTCGAGAGCGCGCAGGTCGATTCTTCGCCGGCGTAGATGGCCGCGAACAGCACGCTGTCCGGCGGCTGGACCGTGACCGGTTCGGGCGCGTCTTGGGTGGTTCCGTCGCCGAGCTGGCCGAATTCGTTCGCGCCCCAGCAGGCGGCTCCGCCGTCGCGGCGCAGCAAGCAGAAATGCTTGTCGCCCCCCGAGAGGGCCGCGATGCAGGAACTGCTCGGCGGCGCGACGCACTGCGCAGCCAGATCGGCTCTGGCGCGTTCGGCGTAGCGGCGCTGGGTGGTTGGGCAGCTCGTGTCCGGGAAGCTGCATGAGCGCTGCACCTCGCAGATGCCCATCGTGCCGTCGCTCGCGATGCAGTCGAGGTTCGTGTCGCATACGTAGACGTCGGCCGAGACGCAGCTCGAGACGGCAGACGACGCGAACAGACGGAACGCGAGCGCGCGTGGAGAAAAGCGTATCGATGAGTGCATGGCGATGTCGCTCGGTCAAAAGGCGGCGCGATAGTGGAGTTGGGCGCCCAGGGCGATCGGCAGGACCTGGACGCGCGGTTCGCGGCGCGCGCGGCTGTGCCGGCCGCACAGCGCAAACCGGACGACCGAGAGCGCCGTGACTGCGAGCCCGGCGGAGAGCGCTGCCACGCCGATCCGCTCCTTCTGCTGGGCGTCGCTGCGCCCGCGCTCGTACGTTCGGTAGTTGGCGGCGTGCGCCGCGTCCCGCATGTCGCGATTGCCGCTGCGTAAGTAGAAAGCGCCCACCCCGACCCCGGCCAGTCCGGTCGCGAGGAGGACGTCGCCGAGCGGGTCTGCATACCAGGCACGTTCGATCTCGACGTTGCGCGCGCTGCTCGCGAGCTTGACCGGCGCGTCCGGGGGCGCTGGGGGCGTGGGTTTGTCGTGCCGCGCGCGCGCGGCCTGCTCGGCCGTGCGCCGCTGCTCCTCGAGCTGAGCTTGGCACCGGGAAGTGAGCTCCTCCGCCGCGGCGACGCCGGCTGGCGCCGCGACGCGCGCATAGGCGCGATACGTCAGGATGGCCGCGCGGCAATCGCCGCTGAGTCGCTGGGTCTGGGCGATGGCCCAGAGCGTTCCCGGCTTCGGTTCGATCTCGTACGACAGTCTGTATTCCTTCAGCGCGTTGGCCCAGTCCTGCAAGTTGTAAAAGACGGTGCCCTTCTCGTAATGCTCTTCGCTCGCGAAAGCGCTGGGGCAGGCAAAGACGTGGAGAAGCACGACGAGGGCGGCGGTGATGACACGTTTCATAGTGGCTCCTCTGGTGAATCCAGGTCCCAAACGCGCGGCTTCGCGGGCTCGGGCGGCGCTGCGGGCCGCTCTTCGGGAGCGGCGGGGTGAGGCGGCGCCGCGGGCGGGGCTGGCTGCGCAACGGGAGCGCGCGGCGCATTGACGCGCGGCGAG
>CAZYWR010001221.1:0-2724 GCA_964651185.1 uncultured Polyangiales bacterium | reverse complement strand
TCGTTCTCTTATTTGCGTTCTCGGCGCGCCGCCTCGAGCGAGCGATCGTTGTCCAGGCCCGCGATGCGCACGTGCTCCTGTTGGGCGCCGCGGGTCTTGTCGCGCTCTTCGTGCAGCGTTTCGAGATAGCGCGCGCGCCCGGCGCGATCGCTGAGCGCCTTGGGCGTGTCGTCGGCGACGATCTTGCCGCGCGAGATGATGAGCACGCGGTCGCACGTGACCTGCACCTCGGCCAGGTTGTGCGTCGAGAGCACGACCGTGCGCTCCTTGCCGATCTCTTTGATCACGTCGCGCACTTCGATCGCTTGGTTGGGATCGAGGCCGCTCATCGGCTCATCGAGGATGAGCAGCGGCGGCTCGTGCACCAGCGCTTGCGCGAGTCCGACCCGCTGGCGATAGCCCTTGGAGAGCGCGCGGATCTCTTTCCCGATCACGTCGCCCAAGCTCGTTTGCTCGACGGCGCGCTTGATCTGGCGCTTGGCCGCTTCGCCCTTGAGCCCTCGCATATCGGCTGCGAACTCGAGGTATTCGTAGACCAGCATCTCCTGGTAGAGCGGTGTGCTCTCGGGCAAGTAGCCGATGGCTTCGCGTGCCGCGAGCGGCTCTTCGAAGACGTCGTGGCCATTTACGCGCGCCGTGCCGTCGGTCGGGGCCGTGTAGCAGGTGAGGATCTTCATCGTGGTGCTCTTGCCCGCGCCGTTCGGGCCAAGCAGACCGACGATCTCTCCGCGCTTGACGGCGAAGTTGAGCTTGTCGATCGCGACAGACGTACCGTAGTGCTTGGTCAGATCCTTGGCTTCGATCACCAGGTCGCTCATCCCTGACCTGCCTTTCGTGATGATTGCGCGTTGAAGCGCGCGCTTGCGCGCGCGAACGGACTGTCGAAGCGCTCGCTGGCGCGCTCGAGCAAAATGATAGGCCTGGCTTGTGCGGACATGAGGACCTCCTAAGTTGCTCGACCCGCAGGGGCGGTCGCGGACGATACTTGGCCCACCAGGGCTGTCAACAGCGAGCCATCGGCCCGACCGTCCAAGCGCGCGCTTGCGCGCGCGCCCCGACAAATCGGGACCTGCGTGTGCGTGCGTGCCCACGAGATCGTGGCGCGCGTCCGCCGGCGCGAGCCTGACGAAGCAGCACGCACGCCGGCTCACGCAGGCCCAAACAGCCCGGCCGCGCGTGCCAACACGCGATATCGTGCGTTATTCCCGACCCGCGACGCGGGTCACCCGCACGCGCGGCGGCCTGTTCGTCTGAACAGGTTCGCCTGCTATATCGCGGCGCATCGATGTCTGCCCTGCGGTTTCGTGATTTTCGGCGCTATCAACTCGCGAGGTTGCTCTCGACCCTCGGCATGCAGATGCAGGGGGTCGCGGTCGGTTGGCAGGTCTACGCGATCACGGGAAGGGCGCTCGACCTCGGCTACGTGGGGCTCGCCCAGTTTCTGCCTGCGATCGCGCTTTCGCTTTGGACCGGACAAGTCGCCGATCGCTTCGATCGTCGTCACGTGCTCGTGCTGTGCCAGACCGCCTTGCTCGCGAGCACCGTCCTGCTCTACCTCAGTGCGACGTCGCGCCACCCCTCGGTGCTCGGCATCTACGCCGTGCTCGTGCTGATCGGCGCAGCGCGTGCGTTTCAAGGCCCGGCCGCGTCGGCGCTCATGCCCAACCTGGTTCCGATCGAAGTCTTCCCGAACGCCGTCGCCTGGAGCTCGTCGGCCTGGCAGGCCGCGGTGATCGCGGGGCCGGCGCTCGGCGGTTTCTGTTACTCGCTCGGCGGCGTGGCGCGCGTGTACGAGCTCACGATCGCCTGCGAGCTGGTGGGGCTCGTCGTGACCTGGCTGATTCGTGCGCCGGACCGCTCGCGGGAAAGAGACGCCGGCGCGCGCGATCGAGCTGCGTCCTTTCGCGAGCTCGTCGCGGGGCTCCACTTCGTGTGGCACAAGCCCGTGATCCTCGGAGCCATCTCGCTCGACCTATTCGCCGTGCTGCTCGGCGGCGCGGTCGCCCTCCTACCGATCTACGCGCGCGACATCCTGCACACCGGACCCGAGGGACTCGGCTTGCTACGCAGCGCGCCCGCGCTCGGCGCGCTGGTGGTGGGGATCGCGTTCGCGTACCACCCCGTTCAGCGGCGCGCGGGGCGCACGATGTTCGCGTGTGTCGGCTTGTTCGGGCTCGCCACGGTCGTGTTCGGCTTCTCGAAGAGCTTCACGCTTTCGCTCATCGCGCTGATCGTCTCGGGGGCCGCGGACATGGTGAGCGTGTACGTGCGCCAGAGCCTGATCCAGCTGCGCACGCCAGATGACATGCGCGGGCGGGTCGCGGCGGTGAATCTGGTGTTCATTGGCGCCTCGAACGAATTCGGCGAGTTCGAGTCGGGGCTCGCCGCGGCCTGGCTCGGCGCAGTACCGGCGGTCGTCGCAGGCGGCATCGGCACGTGCCTCGTCGTGCTGCTGTGGATGCTGCTCTTCCCGGAGCTACGCGACATCGATCGCCTCGACGGCTGATCGCTTCAGCGCAGCGGCCGTGCTGTCTCGGAGGTCGAGGCAGCCCGTGGTGGACGGGGGCGTGCTGCGGGGCGCGCGTCGCGTGATGGCTTCGTGCGCACGTCGCACGGCTTGTGCGGACTTATGCGGTGGTCCGCGATGTTCCGCCGCATTCGCGGCTCCACCGCTCGCCGTGCTCGGGCTTTCTCTCGCGGTGGGGTCGTACGATGAGTGTCGTT
>CAZYWR010001220.1:0-2278 GCA_964651185.1 uncultured Polyangiales bacterium | reverse complement strand
CCTCGCGGAGGCGCGCGCGATAGGGCGCGAGCTCCTCGCGGTGGGTCCCGAACCTTACGGCCCGCTCCACGTAGGTCTCGGCGGAGTCGCAGACGAGCTCCGGACTGCCGGCCGCGCGCACGAGGCTCCCACACACGCGCGACGCGAAAGAGCGGCCGCTGAAGGTCAGCACCGGCACGCCCGCCCACAGGGCGTCCGACGCCGTGGTGTGGGCGCCGTAGGGCGTGGTGTCGAGGAACAGGTCGGCGAGCGGGTAGCGCGCGAGGTGGTAAGGGTTCGCGAGCTTCGGCGCGAACACGACGCGCTCGCGGGCGATGCCGCGGGCCTCGGCGTAGTCGCGGAGGCGGGCGTCCGTGGCCTCGGTGCTGCCCAAGAGCCAGAGCACGCTGTCCGGGACTTGCGCCAGGATCGACAGCCAGCGCTCGTAGGTGAAGCGATGGATCTTGTGCGCGCCGTTGAAGCAGCAATACACCATCGCGCTGTCGGGGAGCCGCGCCTCGGCCCGCGACGGCGCCTCGCCCACCACGGTGCGCACGCGTTGGCTCGGCTGGTAGCAGGGCAGGCGCACGACCTTCTCGGAGTAGAAGCGCTCGTGACTCTCCGGGATGATGAACTCGTCCGCGATCAGGTAGTGATGGTAAGGGCTCGCCATCGTGCCGGGAAAGCCGAGCCAGTTCACGATCACGGGCGCGGGGCGCATGGCGACGAGCTTGAGCCGTGCGTCGCGCGTGTAGCCGTTGAGGTCGACGAGGACATGGACGCCATCCGCGGCGATGCGCCGCGCGGCGTCGGCGTCGCTGAGCCGTCCGAGGTCGACGAAGTGGTCCGCGCTGGCCTTGAAGTGGGCGTGCAGGGGATCTTTGGACTCGGGTCCGCAGTAGTAAGCGAACACGCTGACGTGGCCGCGGTCGTGCAGGCCCAGCACCTCGGTCATCAGGTAGCCCACGGCGTGCTCCCGCAGGTCCGACGACAGATAGCCGATGCGCAAGGGCGCCCCTCGCTCGAGCTTCGGCACGCGCAGCGGTACGCGCTGCTCGGGGTCGCCCACGTCCAGCCGGTTGTAATTCCAGGCGAGGGCGAGCTGATAGAGCGGATCGTCGGTGAGCGCGGCCACGGACAGCGGCGCGAGCCCCTGCTGCAGCGTCGCGCGGCTCACCCGCTCCGAAGGCGCGATCACGGGCCACTCGCACTGTCGCTGCCGTAGCGCCGTGAGGTGCTGGATCACCTCGCGCTGGCGCGGGTCGAGCTCGAGGCTCTGGCGCAGGAGCTCTTCGGCGGCTGGCTCCCGCTCCGCCGACTCGAGGGCGCGCGCGCTCTGGTTGAGCGCGGTGGTCTTGTGCGCCACGGCCGTGCCGTGCACGCTCGCCATGCGCTCGAGCGCGAGCCCGAACTGCGCCACCGCGGCGCCCACGTCGCCGAGGCGCTCGTAGACCCGCCCGAGGTTGATGTAGGCCGGCATGAACTCGGGGTTGAGCTCGATGGCGCGCACCAACGCGGCGCGCGCCGCCTCGAGCTGGCCGTCGTCCGTGCACATGACGGAGTGGTTGAACAGCACCGCGTAGAGCAGCGGGTGCTCGGGGTTCTGCTCGATCCAGCTCGCGTACAGGGCGTTCCCGGCGAGCGCTTGACCGCCCTGTTTGAGCAGCTCGACCGCGCGGATGAGCTCCGCGACGCTGAGGCTCTGCAAGGCGTGCTGGGCCCGCGCCTGCGCGGGGATGTGCTTGTTCGTCTGCTGCATGCGCTCCCTGTGCCTGCGTCAAAGCTCGGGTTTCAGACGGTCGCGGCCTCGAGCGCCGCGAGCTGCGCCGCCGACATGCTGCTGCGCTGATCGCTCGTCAACGCCGCGATCTGTGTGCCGTTCAGCGCCTCGATGTTGTCGAGCGTAAGGTTCGCGACCGTGGTGGTGGAGAGCGTCGCGATGGTGGTGGTCGTGACCTGGCTCCACTGCGTGGGTGAGAGCGCCGCGAGCTGCGCCGTCGTGAGCGCGCCGATCTGCGGCCCGGTGAGGGCGCCCACTTGGGTCGACGTCAGGGCTTGGAGCTGATCCTGCGAGAGGGCCTGGAACTCGCTCTCGGTGAGGCTCGAGATCTGCGTCGTGTCGAGCGTGGCGAGGTCATCGGGCGTGATCGCTGCGAGCTGGGGCAAGCTGAGCGCGCGGATCTGCACGCGGTTCAAGCCCGAGAGCTGCGTCGCGCTCAGCGCCGCGATGCGCGTCGTCGAGAGCGCCCCTATCTGCGTCGTGGTCAGGCCCGAGATCTCGGTGGGCGTCAGCGCGGCG
>CAZYWR010001219.1:0-3829 GCA_964651185.1 uncultured Polyangiales bacterium | reverse complement strand
TGCAAGGTTTCGGCGCGACGCAAGCGTACGAGGTGCCGCTGCGCGAGCGGGGCTACAAGCTCGAGAGCTTGGCCATGCCGCCGGAGCTCTTGGCGGCGCGCCTGCCGGGCATCGGCGCGGACTGGCAGCGGAGGCTCGCGGAGCTCGGACATTACGCGCACTGGGTCACGCAGGTGCGCATGCGCGCGCTCGGCGACGTGCGGCCGAGCTTCATGGGCCGGCCCGTGCTGCGTTACCAGCCGCTGCCGGAAGACCTCGCGCGCGTGCGCGAGAGCATCGCGCTCTTGGTGCGCATGCTGTTCGCCGCCGGCGCGCGCGAGGTGAGCCACGGCATCTACGGCCTGCCGCCGATTTTCACAGAGCCCTCGCAGGCCGCGCTGATCGAAGGGGCGCCGCTCTCGCTGGCGCGCATTCACCTCTTGGCCTCGCACCTCTTCGGAACCGCGTGCGCGGGCGCGGATCCGCGCAGCAGCGTGGTCGGTCCCAACCTCGAGAGCCACGACGTGCCTGGACTGTACGTGATGGACGCGAGCGTCTTCCCGACCAACCTGGGCGTCAACCCGCAGCACAGCATCATGGCCGTGGCGTGGCGCGCGGCCGAACAACTCGCGAGTTAGAGCGCTTTCGCTCGAGCGCATTCAGTTCGGACGCTGCGATGTCGATTCCGGGAGCGGCGCCTTGGAGACGCCGAGCGGGATCGACACGAAGCGGTAGACGCGCGTATCGCTCTGGCCGAGGATCGTCAGCGGCAACCCTTGCTCCGCGATCTGGGACGTCAGCGCCTGGTAGGCATCGCCCTTCCCCTTCGCCAAGTCCGCGGGCAAAACATAGTGCCAGGCCGTGCGGTGGTCGAAACCCACCCCGTGGCCGGGCGTCACCGCGCGATCGACGAACGCTCGCGAGAGATCGAGCAACGTTCCGTCCTCCGACAGCAAAGAGACCTCGACGTCGAGCTCCAGCAGGCGCGTGGCGAGCGGGCCTCCCATCGCCTGCTCGCGCTCGCGCCAGCGATCGCGCGCGACCCGGGTCGCGGTGAGCAGCGCGCGCGCGATCGAGGTGCCGCGGGCCGAGCGCCAGAGCCGGGGCTCGCCGCGCCGGCTGAGCATGACCATCACCTCGACCCGTTCGACGTGCCGGAGCGCCGGTGGAAACGAGGCGAGGTTCGGCTCGCGCGCGCCGCGAAAGAGCGCGCGGGCGACGTAGGCCAACGCCTCCCGCTCCGCCGGTGAAAGCGCCGGCTCGCGTGCTGGCGCGTACACCGCGAGCTCGGGCGCGAGCGCCACCGCCCGCAGCCCCGGCACGAAGGCGAGCCGCGCGAGCTCGTGGCCCACCCCGCGCGTGCGTGTGCCCGGCGTCAGCGCGACGGCGGTTCCTTTTCGGGCCGCAAGCAAACGGGCGAGCGCGCGCGCGTCGTCTGCATCGAGCGCCTGCGCGAGCGGAGCGCTCACGCGCTCGATCCGCACGCCCGGGCAGTGCGGCGCGCGCGCGGCGTCGCTGGCGACCTGCACGATGCGCTCTTTGGCGAGGGCATCACAGAGCGCCGGTGCGCTCTTCCCCACCCATGCGTGCAGCGCCCACCAGGCGAGCGCGATGGTGAGCCCGCTCGCGAGCAGCAGCCAGGACACGCGAGCGCGCGAGAGGGCCTTCACGCGCCGCGATCTAGCACGCGACGCGGCCCTGCCCGATCATGAGGTTTGCAGGGCGTTGCCCGGGCCGCACGCGCGGCCCACGGTTCGCGCCCGGCGACAGGAGGGGTGGCATGATCGTGGGCGTTCCGACCGAAATCAAGACGCGCGAATACCGCGTCGGCATCAACCCCGGAGGCGTGCAGATGCTCGCGCGCGCAGGCCACCAGGTGCGGATCCAGCGCGGGGCGGGCGTAGGCTCCGGCATCACGGACGACGAGCTCGCGCGCGCCGGAGCCGAGATCGTCGACTCCGCCGACGAAGTCTGGGCCGCGGAGCTCGTGATGAAGGTGAAGGAGCCGCTGCCCGAAGAGTACCGTTACTTTCGTCCCGAGCTGGCCCTGTTTACGTACTTGCATCTGGCAGCCGAGCCGGAGCTGACGCGCGCGCTGCTCGCGTCTCGGGTGCGCGCCATCGCGTACGAGACAGTACAGCGCGAAGACCACACTCTGCCGCTTCTGCGGCCGATGAGCGAGGTGGCAGGACGCATGGCCGTGCAGGCGGGTGCGACCTATTTAGAGAAAGAGCGCGGCGGCAAAGGCATCCTACTCGGCGGCGTACCCGGCACCCGCCGCGGTCACGTGGTGATCCTCGGGGGCGGCGTAGTCGGCGCGAGCGCTGCGCGCATCGCCGTGGGCATGGGCGCACAGGTCACCGTGCTCGACATCAGCCAGGAACGCATGGCCTATCTCGAAGACGTGTTCGGCGCGGCCATCGAGACGCTCTACTCCAATCCGCGCAACATCGAAGCGGCCGTGCGCCAGGCCGACTTGATCGTGGGGGCGGTCCTGATTCCGGGCGCCAAGGCGCCCACCTTGATCGACGAGCGCCTGCTCGCATTGATCGAGGACGGCTCCGTCGTCGTCGATGTCGCGGTCGATCAAGGCGGCTGCATCAGCACCTGCAAGCCCACCTCGCACGATCATCCGACTTACGTGGTCGACGGCGTCGTGCACTACTGTGTGCCCAACATGCCGGGTGCGGTGCCCTACACCAGCACGCTCGCGCTCACCAATGTCACGGCGCTGTACGCCGAACGCATCTGCGCCCGCGGCGTCGCCCGCGCGGTCGCGGAGGATCCGGCGCTGGCGAAAGGCGTGAACACTTGGGACGGTCGCTGTACCAATGAGGCCGTGGCCAAAGCCGTGAGCGTGCCTTACGCGCCGCTCTGAGGGTCGGTCAAAACGACACGGAGGGCGCCAGACTGAAGGTCCACTGGCGCGCGACAGTCTCGCCGTGACCGCGGTCGCCGATGCGCGGTTGAACCAGATCGGTCGCGAACGCGGTGGTGAGCGCGACCCAGCGGTGGCGCACCGCCAGCCCGGCGAAGGTGCGATAGCGCAATAAGGAAACCCGGCCGAAGCGCACGTCGTGCCCCAGATCGTCGTCGCTCGCGCCCAGGCCACCTCGATTGCACACCGGGTCGAGCCCCTGCCGGCAGGCGAGCGCGTCGATGTTGGGCGTCAGGTCCACGCCTCCGCTCTCAGCGCGGATCAGGAGGGCGCCGAGACCGAGATAGGGCGAGAGCTCGAGCGCGTGCCGCGCCACGAAGCGCTTCGAGAAGATCGCGTCGAACGAGACCACGCGCATGATGAGCGGGCTCGCCCCCACCAGGCTGATGAGCTCGCTGCGCAGCGCCAGGTCGGGCAGCCGTGGATCGACATCTTCGAGCACCGCGAGCTTCACGTCTGCGCCTACCAAATACGTGCCCGTTCCGTAGACGGCGCCGAGCACGCCGCCGAGCGAAAAGCCGAACGGCAATCCCTTCTCGAACTGCAGCCGGCCCGTGCTCAGCAGAGGGCGCACGCCGCTGTTGCGGCCGTCGCAGGTCGCCGGTCCTCCGCCGCGCGTCGCGCGCTGCCAATAGTCGGCATGAGGATCGATCGCAGTCAGACTGCTCTGAAACGCGACGTCGAGCCCGACCGGACCCGAGGTCGTCACGGGCGCGAGCTCGAGCGGCGCCACCGCGCCACCGAGCTGCGCCACGAGCTGCCGAAACGCGTGCTCGTCCGGACGCAAGGTCTGCACGCCACCGCTCCGCAGCACCAGCGGGCCGGCGCCGAGCGTCGCGTCGCACGCACCCTGGCTGAGCCGCGTGAGCGCGAGCTCCATCGCGCCCGCGCGAGCCCGCCCCGCCGGCTGAG
>CAZYWR010001218.1:0-1511 GCA_964651185.1 uncultured Polyangiales bacterium | reverse complement strand
CTCGCCGACGACACTCCGCGCGCCGCGAGCCACACGTTGCCTTCGGCGCCCGTGGTGAGCGTCTCGCGGCCCGGCCAGAGCGGCCAGCAAGTGGTCGTGCTCACGGGCGGGCGCGCTTCCGGCGAGGTGCATGGCAAGCGTCAAGATGCCCTGCCTTCGCACGTGCTGTTGTTCGATCGCAGCGGGGAGCTGCTGCGTCAGCCGCTCGGCGGGCGCTACCAACAGCTCACGCTCTCGGATGACGGACGCTTCGCCGTCGCCTACCAGCCGACCGGCAGCGTGGTGTTTCAAAACACGATCGAGGTGGCCGACCTCGATCACGCGCTGGGGCAACCGCAGCAGACGACCCTCGTGAACCTCACGCTCGACGGCCGCGCGCCGAGCGGATTCGTGTTCTCGCCGGCCGCCGGTTCGGCGCGCCGGCTGCTCGTGCTCCTCTACACGGACGCGGTCCAGCTGCTCGACCTCGAACGGCCGCAGCTGGGGGCGACCTCGGTTCCCCTCAAGGCCGCGACCGACACGCAGAGCGTGCAGCCGCAGCAGGTGCTGTTTGCGGGCGACCAGCTGTTCATCCGCACCAGCAACTCGAATCAGCTGCTCTCGCTCGCGCTGCTGCCGACCAGCGACGCGCGCGGCTTCGAGCCGTCGCCGGCGCTCCTAAGCGCCGCCGCGAACATCTCCGATATGGCGTTGGTAGGCACGGGCACGAACCTGCGCGTGCTCGCCCTCGACGGAAAGCTCGAGGTCATGGACCCGAGCGAAGGCAGCTCCACCGCGATCGATGCCGCGGGCACGTTCTCCGCGATCCTGCCGTTCGAAGGCCGCTCGCCGGCGGACACCAACAGCTTGCCGCGCGCGCTCCTCTACGGCGCGGGTCAGTCGCAGGTGGGCTTTCTCGATCTCGGCAGCGACAGCTCGTGGGCCACGCGCTCGGTCGAGCTGGTCGAGCTCGGACAGCCGCTGAGCGCGGTCTTTCCGCTCGCGACCCGCAAGCTCGCGCTCGGTCTGCACAAGGGCGCGGACCACGTGAGCGTGATCGACCTGGAACAGCGCACGGTCTCGCCGCTCTCGTTGAGCGCGAGCTTGGTGGCGAACCTGCTCGACGAGAGCGGCGCGCACCCGCGCCTCTGGTTGCTCACGGCGGCCGGCGCGCTCGCCTTCGTCGACCTCGAGACGAGCGCCGCGAGCGAGGTCCCGATCACGTTCACGGATATCACGGGCCCGGAGCTCGACGACGTGGACGCGAGCTCGCTCGCAGGTTTGGACGGGCGGCTGCTGTGGATCCCGGGCTCCGCCCGGCGGCGCATCGCGGTGCTGCACGACTCGCAGACCGGCCACCTGACCCTGGTCGACGCCGAGCAACCCACGCGCGAAAGCGCGCTCGAGCTGGTCGGTTTCTTCCTCGATGGCGTGCTCGATTGAGGTGCCCGTGAACGCGCGATTCTTGCTGCTGACGCTCTCGCTTCTCCTTGCGGCACGCGCCGCCGCGCAGGCACCCGCCGCGCCGGCGA
>CAZYWR010001217.1:0-1935 GCA_964651185.1 uncultured Polyangiales bacterium | reverse complement strand
GTGCTGCGCGATCTGTACCGTCAGTACATCGAGCACTGCCTGGCGACGCCGGGCCCGCGCTGGCAGATGGCGTACGTGCAGCACAGCGCGCACTGGAGCAGGCGCGTGCACGTCGATATCCCGCGCCGCTACGTCGCGCGCGGCGAAGCCCTGGTGCGCGACTTCCGCGCCCTCGAGGTACGCACCGTGGGCCGGGCGCTGCCGAGCCAACGGCGATGCGCGCGGCGCGCGCGGCCCGAGGAGCGCACGCGCGTTCTGAAGCTCCTGGCGGCGCGGCTCCCGCGCGTCTACTTCGAGGCGCTCGATTATGCGCCCGAGCTCTTCGAGCTGGCAGAATTCAAAGCGCAGTGGGCGTGCGCCGGGCTCGAGCGGGACCGCGAGCTGCTGGTGGCGTTCGAGCGCGACGAGCTCATGGCCGCGGGGGTCGTCGAGTGCGCAGAGCCGGGCCTCCACCTCTTTGGCCTGCTCGACACGCTGCGCCTCTACGCCACCCACGAAGCCGGCCTGCATGCTTTTCCGGAGCTCATCGAGCTCGCGCGCGCGTGGTTCCGCGAGCGCGGCCGGCGCAGCTTCTGCTACCTCGAAGAGGAAGGTCAGCTCGCGGCCGATGGCCGGCAGGTCAAGGCGATGAGCCCCGCCTATCTGACCTTACTATCCGTCGAGCGCCTGCCCGAGATGCTCGAGCACCTGCACGCAGACACGGCCTCCCGGTAAGTCTGCCGCGGATGCTCGCCTGACCCTCCATGACCAGCCGTACCCCCGCCCCAGCACCGCTCGCTGAACGACCCGACCTCTTGCGCCTGTGTGCACGGTGCCTCCAGGACGTACTGGGGATCGCGCACGCGGACGCCGCAGCGGACGTGCCGCTCCATGCGCTCGGGGTGGACTCGCGCGCCGCGCTCGCCTTTTTGGCGGAGCTGTCCCGGCGTACGGGCCGCGAGCTCGATGCGCCCGTGCTGTTCGCCCACCCTACGCTCGCGGCGCTCGCTGCCTACCTGAGCAGCGAGGCGCTCCCCATCGCGCCCGTCGTCAGGCCGATCGATGAGCCCGTCGCGCTGATCGGCGCCGGCTGTCGCTTCCCGGGCGGCGCAGCGGACCCTGAGGCGTTCTGGCGGCTCCTGGTGGAAGGCCGCGACGCCGTGGCGCCCGCGCCGGCCGGCCGCTTTGCGGGGGTACGCGCGGATCGCGCAGAGCGCGGCGGCTTTCTGGCGGACGTCGCCGGGTTCGATGCGGCCTTCTTCGGCATCTCGCCGCGCGAAGCCGCCGAGATGGACCCGCAGCAGCGTCTGATGCTGGAGCTGACCTGGGAGGCCCTCGAGGACGCCGCGCTCTTGCCGCGATCGCTCGCCGGCAGCGCGACCGGCGTGTTCTTCGGCTGCATGTGGCGCGACTACCTTCATCACAGCTGTCCGGTGCCGGACGCGATCGAACAGCATACTGCCACGGGCATCGACACCAGCATCATCGCCGCGCGCGTATCTTACCGTTTTGGTCTGCGCGGACCGAGTCTGACGGTCAACACCGCATGCTCGTCGTCCCTGGTCGCGGTGCACCTGGCGTGTCAGAGCCTGCGCCGCGGCGAATGCAGCTTGGCGGTCGCCGGCGGCGTGAACCTCATCCTCTCCGCGCACAGCACCGTGGCGATGGAGCGCTTCGGCGGGCTCTCGCCGCAAGGCCGCTGCATGGCGTTCGACGCGGACGCCGACGGTTACGTGCGCGGGGAAGGCGGCGGCGTGGTCGTGCTCAAACTTTTGCGGGCGGCGCTGCGCGACGGCGATCCGATCTATTGCGTGATCCGCGGCAGCAGCGTCAACAACGACGGCGCGAGCAACGGCCTCACCGCGCCGAACCCGCTCGCGCAGGCCGAGCTCCTGCGCGATGCGTACGCGCGCGCTGGGGTCGATCCGAAGCGCGTGCACTACGTCGAGGCGCACG
>CAZYWR010001216.1:0-2183 GCA_964651185.1 uncultured Polyangiales bacterium | reverse complement strand
GCTCGCCACCGGCGGGATGCGCAGCGCGGCCGGCAGCGCCTCCGAGGCGTGGGCCAGCCCGAGCGCGCGGCCCACCGCTTCGGCGCTCGCGAGCTCGCTGGCCAGGCCGTACTCGCGCGACGGCGCGCTCACTCGCACATCGTGAGGGACCGCCAGCGCGATCACGTGCGGGGCGAGAAAGGGACCCGGATGATCGGTCGCCGCGCGCGCCCTCGCAGAGAGCAGGCGGCGCAGACCGAGCGGCTGCCAGTCCGCGGCCAGCCGGCGAAAGCGCCCCTCGCGCGGGAAAAGGCCGCGAAGCGACTGTCCCAGGGCGATCCATAGCGCGTCGAAACCGCCCTGCCCCTCCGCGTTGAGCGCGCGCCGCGCGAACGCGAGCGCTTCGTGGGTGAGCTCCTCGCTCGTGCGCAGCCACTCGGCGGCGTCTGCGGCGCTGCCGCCCTCGGGGCCGGCGTCTGCGTGCCGCGCGGGCTGAAAGCGAGCGAACAACTCCCGGGCCGCCTCGTCGGCCGCGGCACGGCCGCGCAGGAGCTCGTCCGCGAAGCGCGCCAGCTCCGCGTCCATGCTGGCGAGCGTGCGCGCCCGCTGGCTCGGGCTGACCGTTGCAGCCCACGCGCCCAGCAGATCTCCGAGCGCGCGGGTCTCGCCTTCGCCCGCGACCTCGCGGGCGAGGAGTCGGGTGCTCGCGTCGCGCGCAGCCTCGTAGCGAGTTTCGGCGCGTGCTCGCGCCACGTGCGCCAGGAGCGCCGCGTCATGGTTCGGCGAAAGTTCACCGCGCTCGTGTGCCGCGGTCAGCTCTGCCAGCCCGCGCTCGGAGGAGAGCCACGCACGCGCGCGCGTGTCTCCTGGTTCGCGCACCCCGCCCGCCAGCACCTTGAGATAGGCCAAGCCCTGCTCGCGGCGGAAGGCGAGCAAGGCGCGTTCGAGATCGGGAAGCACAGGCGCCATCGGCTTGGGAGTTCCCGACGGGGAAACTCCATGGAGCCCTTTTTTCATCGACGCGGTCCCCGGCGCAAGCGCCAGGCTGCCCCACGAAGCTTCGCGACGGTTCGAGCTACGCGGCCCTTCATTTCCCTCGCGTGTATACTCGGCGCGAGGTCGATGATGACAGCTCGCACGCTCGCCTTTCTGGGCGCTGGCAATATGGCGCGCGCGCTGCTGCGCGGCTGCTTGGCGCGCGCGGGGATCGGGCCCGAGCGGCTCGCCGCGAGCGACGCCGCGCCGACTACGCTCTCACAAGTCGCGAACGAGCTCGGCATCCGCACCTTCGCGACCAATCGCGATGCCTGCGCCTGGGGTCAGGTGGTCGTGCTCGCGGTCAAGCCGCAGGTGCTCCCGACCGTGCTCGCGGAGATCGCGCCGGCGCTGAGCCCCGACAAGCTCGTGATCTCGATCGCGGCCGGCGTGAGCACCACGCGCGTCGCCAACGCGCTCGGCGGTCACGCGCGGCTGGTGCGCGCCATGCCCAATCTACCGGCGATCGTGGGCGCGGGCGCCACTGCGATCGCGGGCGCGAAGGACGCCAGCGAGGATGACCTGGCGGAGGCCGAGGCGCTGTTTCGCGCTGTGGGCACGGTGGTCCGCGTGGCAGAGCCGCTGATGGACGCGGTCACCGGGCTAAGCGGATCGGGACCCGCGTACGCGTTCATCGCGATCGACGCGCTGGCGGATGCCGGGGTGCGCGCCGGCCTGCCGCGCGAGGTCGCGCTCGCGCTCGCCGCGCAGACCTTACTTGGAGCCAGCAAGCTCGCGCTCGAGAGCGGTGAGCACCCCGGTCGCCTGAAAGACATGGTGACGAGTCCGGCCGGCACGACCATCGCGGGCGTGGCCGCGCTCGAACGCGAAGGCTTGCGTCGCGCGTTGTTGGCGGCGGTGGAGGCCGCGACCGCGCGCTCCAAAGAGTTGGGCGAAAAGAGCTAACTTGAGGGGGGCGCAGGCGGGCGGGGGCCGAAGATGGCGGTGCCGACGCGCACGCGGGTCGCGCCCTCGCGGATCGCCAACTCGAGGTCGTCGCTCATGCCCATCGACAGCTCGCGTAGATCGTGGGTGCGTGCGAGCTCGTGCAGCTGCCGGTAAGCGCGCTGCGCCAGCGCCGGATCGCCGGCCGGGGGAATGGTCATCAGTCCGCTCAGCTCGAGCGTGGGATGCCCTCGCACGGCTCGCACCAAATCGGAGAGCTCTGC
>CAZYWR010001215.1:0-6660 GCA_964651185.1 uncultured Polyangiales bacterium | reverse complement strand
AGCGCACGCACGTCGATGCCCGGCGCGCCTTCGCGATCGTGGAGGAGTGCTACCACACCGGCTGCGCTGGCCAGCGCTTGGACCGCTCCGGGTTGTCCGTTAGGCGGCAGCTCGGCCGTGAAGCCGCGCTGCCAAATGGCGAGGAGCCCCGCACAGAAGTGGTAGCGATCGCTGCACGCGAGCACGACGCGCGCGCAGGGCTGCGCCTCCGGCAACACAGCCGCGATCGCGCGCGCGTACGCCGCGAGCTGGCCCGCATCGCGCGCTCCGCCGCGCTCCGTGCGCTGCGAAGCGCCCGTCTCCTCGGTGCTCGGCGCGGCGGCAGCGCCAAAGCAGACGGCGCTATCGGGCGCATGACGCGACAAGAGCGCACTCATCGCGGCGCCTCCGGCGAAGGCGGAAAGATCCGCGCCAACAATCGATCGTGCAACCCCGCCCCGTATTCGCGGAAACGGAACTTGCGCACCACGTATTCGCCCGCTGCCAACATGCCGATCAACACGTACGCGAGCATGCCGTTGTAGAGGGTCCAGAGCCAGAGCGGCGCCCACAACCCCAAGGCGCCGCTGGTCAACGCATTGAGCACGAAGAACCCGCACCAGACCTGGGTCACGCCGCGGCAGTACGCGACCTGCGCCGGGCTGAGCGCTGGGCTCTGCAAGCGTGCGAAGCGCTCGACCAAGGGCGTGCCGCGCAACGAGCCCGCAAATTGTGCGAGCAACGCCAGGTTGATCAACACCGGCAAAGCGAACACGAAGCGCCGGTCGTCGAGCAGCGCCGCCGAGGCCAAGAGCGCGAGCACGCTGAGCGGCAGCCGCAGCACGATCCAAAGCTCCTCGCGCGGCGCCCGGCGCAGCTTCAACACCAGACCTGGCAAAAGCAGCACGGCCAGCAGCAGGCCCAACCCGCGCGCGCTGAAGCGCGTGAGGCCGACGTAGACGGCGATCGGATAACCCGCGATCACCAGGCCGTTGAGCGCGGCGAAGAGCTTCCCCATGCGCGCGACCCGAGCGTCAGCTCTTGCTCGCCAGCAGCGCGGCCACGAGCTCGACCGTGTCGCCGACGGTGCGTAGCTTCTTGAGCGCCTCCTCCTCGACGCGCACGTTGGTCATCTCCTGGATCTGCACGGCCATGTCGATCGCGTCGATGCTGTCGAGCTCGAGGTCGTCCATCAGGTGCGCCTCCATCGTGATGCGCTCCTCGGGGATCTCGAAGCTGGTCACCAGCGTCGAACGTATGCGCGCGAATATCTCGTCCCTGGTCATCCTCTTCTCACCCGCGGGTCTGGTGCGCGGCGATGTGCGCCGCGAGACTCGATACGCTACGGAAAATCTCGCGATTGCGCTCGTCGTCGGCCGCGATCTTCACACCGAAGCGGCGGTCGATGGCGATCGCCAGCTCGAGCGCGTCGATGGAATCGAGCCCCAAGCCCTCACCGAACAGCGGTGCGTCGTCGACGATCTCCTCTGGCTTGATGTCTTCGAGCAGGAGCGCCTCGACGATCAGACGTTTCAGGGTGTGCGGCAGGTCGTTCATGTGCGTGGCTCTCGCGAGGGTAGCGCGCGCGCGAGGCGCGCGCGGAAGTCGTGCTCGACTTTCTTACAAAGGTCCGTGGGATCCGAAGCGCTGGTGGCGATGGCCACGCCTACGTGCACGGTCAGCGTCGGACAGCGGCGCGGATGCTGCCAAACCGGCGTGCCCTTGCCAAGCGCGGGCGGATCGCAGCGCAGAAACAGCGGCACGACCGGCGCGCCCGCGCGCTTGGCGATCTCGAAGGCGCCGCGACGAAAGCGGTGCATTCCGCCGAGCGGCGAGCGCGTACCCTCCGGAAAAACGAGCACCGGAAAACCTTCTTGGAGCCGCGCGCAGACCGCGTCGAGCACGCCGACGCCGCCCATCAAGCTGCCGTCGCCCGCCGCCACGTGCCCGCACGCGCGGAGCAGGCGCCCGACCAGAGGGCTCGCGATCAGGCTGCTCTTCACGACGCAGCAGGCGTGGGGAATGCGCGCGAGGATCGCGGTGACGTCGAGCAGCGTAGGATGGTTCGCCACCAACACGGCCGCGCCGTCGCTCGGCGCTTCGCCCACATAGGCGCACTGATACAGCGTGGCGCGCGCGAGCCGGCGGTGAAAGTCGCGCCACGCGGACGCCACCACGAGCTGGATGCGCCGCCGGCGTGCGAGCGGGTCGCGCTCCTTCCAGGACATGTAAGGCAGCACGAACCAAGACAGCACGAATGCGCCCGACCAAAAGTAGAGGATGGCGAACACGACGCCGAGCCCCCGCGCGAAGCGGATCGCGCGGTCGGTCGCGCGCCGTAGCGCGCCGCTCCCCGGCGGCGGCACGGACGCATGGGCGGGTCCCGGGCCCTCAATCAGCGCCCAATCGCGCGCGCTCTGCGGGCCCGTACTGCTCTCTTGCGGCTCGTTCCCCTCGTCGAGCCCGTTCTGTGGCAGCGAGGCGGACTCTGCGCGCCTGACTACCATGACGCTCGCGTCCCTGCCGGACCTCCCCATGAGGTGCCGGCCCAAGACATACTGTCTGTCACGTCCGTGTCCGCGTGGCAAGCGCGCACGAGCTCGGCGAAAAGGGCGGCGCGGTCGAGACGAGGGCCCCGAATGTTCGACATTCGCAGCCGCTCATGTAGATTGCGCGTCCGCTTCATCCTAACGTCCTCTCCGCGATGGCCATCGACCAGGACAAGTTTCGGGCCGCGATGAGTCAGATGGCCAGCGGCGTGACGATCATCACGATGAGCTCGAATGGCGCCGATCACGGGTTCACGGCGTCGTCGTTTACGAGCCTGAGCCTCGACCCCATGCTGGTGCTGGTGTGCGTGGTGCGCGGCCAACGGAGCCATGTGCTGCTCGAGCAGGCCGGCCACTACGCCGTCAATATCTTGCGCTCCTCCCAGCGCGAGCTCGGACAGCGCTTCGCCGGCGCGCTCCTGCTCGACCGCTTTACCGGCATCGAAGTAGCGCGTGCCGCCACCGGAGCCCCCATCCTCGCCGACAGCTTGGCCTGGCTCGACTGCCGCGTGCGCGACGTACTCCCCGGCGGCGATCACAGCATCTTCGTGGGCGAAGTGCTGGCCGCCCACGCGCCCGGGGGCGGCGACGCGCTCGTCTACCATAATCGCCGCTGGGGCCGCTTTCTCGGCGATTCCTGAGCCGCTGATGCGGAATGCAAGCTGACTCGCATCCCGAGGCTGGACCTGGATCCGTGCGCAGGCGCGCGTGCAGCGCAATGTGCGATTCGGGGTTGCCGAGGCCGCGTCCGAGGCAGAAGATGACCCTCAGGTGACGTGAGTCGACGCCATTGGAAGGGAGGTCGTTCCAGGCGATCGACTCCGTAACCAAGCAGCGCTGCGAACACTCGAAAAACAAGACTGCCCCAAAGCGGACCTCTCGGAGGTCTGAACTCCAAGCAGCAAGGCACGTGCGCCTCTTCCCGGGCGCACCGCCAGGAAGACCGGCGCAGCCCCCGCGGCTCGCCGGTCTCGTTTATTTAGAGCGCTCTAACCGCGCCGATCTACGCCTCGACGGACGTACGCTCCAGCGGAAGCGGGCGCGATTCGCGATCCGGAGCCGGCTGGGGCAAGAGCAGCGTGAACGTCGTGCGACCAGGGCTGCTCTCGACCTCGATCGAACCGCCATGGTCTTGCACGATCTTGCGCACGATCGCCAAGCCGAGACCTGTCCCGCCCACCTTGCCGAACGTGGCGAACGACTCGAACAAGCGACCGCGGATCTCTTCGGAGATGCCGGGGCCGTCATCGGTTACGGCGACCATGAGCGTGTTGTCAGATCGGCGGTCCACCGTGAGCGTCAGCGTACCGGGCTTGCCGTTGAGCGCCTCGACGGCGTTGCGCGCCAGGTTGTGCACCGCGCGCTGCAGCTTGTGCTGGTCGAAGTGCGCCACGCCGCGATCGCGCAGGTCGAGCTTGATCGTCATGCGTCCGCGAAACTCCTGGGCCAGCTGCTCTTCCATGTCGCTGAAATACTTCTGCAGGTACACTTTGCGCACCCACAGGCTGGTCTCGCCGCGCGCGAACGCGAGCGTCTCGCGGATGAGCGAGTTGATCACGCCCACCTGCCGGACCACGCGATCGGCGAGAGTTTGGCGCTTGCTCTCGTCGCGCTCGGTGACGAGCAGCTGCACGGCCCCGGAGATCACGGTGATCGGTGTCTTCAGATCGTGCAGCACGCCCGAGAGCAACTGGCCGATGGTGCTCAGCCGCTCTTCGCGCTCTTGGCGCGCGCGCGCCCGGGCCAGCCCTATCGCGCTCGACACGTGGCCGGCGATCACGGCCGCGAGCTTGAGGTCGTCTTCGGTGAAGTCGACTTGCCCCCGCGCCTTGTTGAGCAGCTCGAGCGCGCCCACGCCGTCTTCCCAGCGCAGCGGCACGCAGAGCACGCTGCGCGGGTGATAACCGACGTCGTCCTCGAGCCGCTTCGAGTGGCGGTGATCCTTGCGCACGTCGTTGACGATCTGCGCCTCGCCGTGGAGCGCCACCCAGCCGCACACACCTTCGCCCGCGCGGATACGCACGTGCTTAATCGCCTCGGGCGAGCCGCCGACGGCGCAGCGAAAGCGCAGCTCCCCGGTCTGCTCGTCGCTCAACAGGATCGAGCCGGCCTCAGCGTCGATCGCCCGCATCGCGCGCGAGAGCACGCCCTGCAAGAGATCGTCGAGCTTCCCCGCCGTCGCCGCGACGCCCGCGATCTCGACCAGCACGTCGAGCTCGCGCACCTTGCGCTCGAGCCGATTCTTGGTCTCGAGCAACTCCATGTTCTTGCCGACGACTGACAGGAAAAGCTTGGAATTCTCGACGCAAACCGCGGCCTGCGCCGCGAGCGCGCCGAGCAGCGACTCGTCCTCTACCGTGAAGTAGCCGTCGGCCTTGTTGAGCACCTGAATCACGCCCAGCGTACGGCCGTGGTGGTTCTTCATCGGCACGCACATGATCGAGCGCGTCCGATAGCCGGTCTTTTGGTCCCAGAGCGGGTCGAAGCGCTGGTCGAGGTAGGCGTCTTTGATGTTCACGCCGCGCCCGTTCTGCGCCACCCAGCCTGCCAAGCCCTCCCCCATGCCCAGGCGGATCTCCACCACCTCTTCGCCTTGAGCGACCTTGGACCACAGCTCGTTCGTCTCTTCGTCGAGCAGGTAGAGCGTGGAGCGGTCGGCATCGAGCACTTGCGAGACGCGCGCGACCACCAGCCCGAGCAACTCGTTCAGGTCCAAGGTGGAGCCTAGCGCCACCCCGATGTCCTCGAGCGCACGCACCTTTGCCCGCTCGTGCTCGAGCAGCTCTCGCAGCAACTTGACGTCGCTGGGCTCGGCTCTGCCCACACTTACTGACACCGGCCGAGTGTCCCACGTTCCGCGTGCGCCGCCAACCAGCGATGATGTCGCAGGTCCGTCCGAATCGTGATCTAGCCCGCACAATGACGGGCCGCTTCGCGCTCAATAACCAGCGCGCATCTCGACCGTGTCGCCTGGATGGACCTCCACTTGCGCAGACGTGATCACGGCGGTCGCGGAGGCCGGTCGCACGTAGAGGACGCGCAACTCTGCGACGGTCTCGGGCGGGAACGCACTCGCAGGCAGCGGATGCGCTTCGGGACGCACGGCGCCCGTCAGGTCCTCGCGCAGGATGAGCTCCTTGCGCCACGGATCGCCTTGACGCACCACGAAGAAGCGGTTTCCGACTTCGACCCCCGCCTTGCCGCCGGCGTCGAGGAAGACGACCTGCCCGTCGCCCAGCGTGGCCAACGGCCGGCTGGCCGCGATGATCTTCGCGCGCAAGTCGCGCCCGCTCTGCTTCGGCGGCACCTGCGCGAGCACGTGCGGCACGTCGGTGACCTCGAAGCCGCGCTCGATCGGGTCCAGGGCTTCCGTAACGCTCGTGCGCGCGATGTGGCGCTCTCCGTCGTAGCTCAGGATCTTGAGCCCGCCGAGCACGCGCACGATCTCTCCACCGTCGCCGGCCTTGTACGTGCGCATCTTGCGAGCACCGGGCGCGAGCTCGTCGCGATGCTGGCGGATGAACACCGTGAGCTCTTTCCCTTGCGCCGGCACCGGATGATCAGGCTTGAAGCGCACGTAGACTTCATCGCTCGGCGACAGCATGAAATGGTCTTCGCCCGAGCCGACGATGCGCCCGGCCTCAACCAGCGCCTGGCGATCGAGATAGACCTCCTCGCCGACACGCACCGTGCCCGCGCCCGAATGCGCGCTCCGGCGCGCCGCGAACTGCAGGCCCAAGCCGTGTGCGTTGGCTTGCGGCTGCGCCGCGGGGGCTTCGGGGGCCGGCGCGTTGAGGTCCACGCCCGGCTTGAGGCGCAGCACGTACCCCGGATAGATCCAGTGCGGGTTCGTGATCTCCGGATTGTACGACCATAGCTTCGGCCAGTCGTCGCCCTTGCCCAGGTAGCGCTCGGCGATGATCGAGAGCGTCTCGTCTTTGGCGACCTGATGGCGCTCGGGCAAATTCGCGGGCGGCTCAGGATCGGCCTCGGCGATTTGCACGAGCTGCGCGCCTGCTTCCGGGCGCCACGCGAGGCTCAAGCACAGGATCCCCGCGCACGCACAGCCTGCGCGTAGCCGCGTCGAACGCCGGCTATGTCTGTCGCTCATCAGCTATCCTCCTGCGCCATT
>CAZYWR010001214.1:0-9309 GCA_964651185.1 uncultured Polyangiales bacterium | reverse complement strand
GAGCAGCACCCGGTGCTCGCTGTGCCACTTCACGGCGCGCACGAACGACCCTAGAGGCGCGGGGAGAGGCAAGGAGACGTCATGGCAGAGACCGAAGCAGAGCGCTCAGCCCGCATCGCCCACGAGGAAGCTACCTGGACCGGCCCCAAGCTGGTCGGACTCATGTTTGCCACGCTCGCGGTTGCGCTCCTCGTGATCTTCACGATCGCTTCTTATCCGACCAAGAGCCGTCCCTTCTGGGACTTCAGCTGGTATCCCTTCGGCAAGACGCCCAGCGAGGCGGACCTCAAGCCGAGCTCGGTTTCCGGCCTGACGCGCTAGCCTCGCGCCCGGCGAGACTGCCACACATTGTCACACGTGTATGACAATGTACCCCAACGCGTGACATAGCTCCTGGCGCAGCGTAGACTGGCCGACATGGCCAATTGGTCCAGCGAGGGCAGCGGTCCCACCACGCCGCTAGCTGCTCAAGGCGCGACGCTGGTCGACCGAAAACCGAAAGAATACAGCGGAAGCGGCCGGCGACTGCGCCCAGTCCAGGTAGGCGGGCTCGACCTCGCGCGGCCCGAGTTTGCACATCGCTACCTGCCCGGTCGGCGCCTCGGCGAAGGCTCGATGGGCGAGGTCATCGTAGCCCGCGACCTGCGCGTTCTGCGCGTGGTGGCGATGAAGCGCCTGCACCCCGAGCACCACAATCTCCGCCCCGACCTGCGGGACCGCTTCCTGCGCGAGGCCCGCGTACAAGGCCAGCTCGAGCACCCCTCAGTCGTGCCCGTCTACGACATCGGCGTGGATCACGAGGGCCGCGAGTACTTCACCATGAAGCGCGTGCGCGGGCGGACGCTCGAGCAGGTGGTGTCGGGCTTGCGGCACGGCGACCCGGAGATCGCCAAGCAGTACGGCCGCCGCAAGCTGCTCACTGCGATCAGCCGCATTTGCCTTGCCGTCGCGTTCGCGCACGAGCGCGGCGTCGTGCACCGCGATCTCAAGCCGGCCAACATCATGCTCGGCGACTATGGCGAAGTGCACCTGCTCGACTGGGGCATCGCCAAAATCATCGGCGTCCACGAGCCGGCCGCGGGGGACGTGGCCGACGCGCACGAGCATGCGGGCGAGGTGAGCGTAGATCGCGTGCCGCGCACCGAAGCGGGTTTCGTCGTCGGTACGCCAGGCTATATGGCGCCGGAGCAAGCGCGCGGCGAGGTCGACACCTATAGCGGGCGCTCCGACATCTACTCGCTCGGCGCGATCTTGTTCGAAGCGATGACGCTCGAACGCCTGCACGATCAGCAGGACGTCGCGAAGATCCTGCGCTCGACGGTGCGCGGCGTAGAGGCGCGGCCTAGCGTGCGCACCCCGCACCTCAATCTCCCGCCCGAGCTCGACGCGATCTTGGCGCGGGCGACGGCGCTCTCCCCCGAGCATCGCTACGCTTCGGCGCGCGAGCTCAACGACGATCTCGAGCGCCTGCTCGACGGCGATCGCGACAGCACGCGGCGCGCCGAGATCGCAGCGGAGCACACCGCCAAGGCCAAGGCCGCCCTCGCGATCGCGCGCCGGGGCGGGCCGCAAGCGGATGGCCAGCACCGGCGCGCGGTGGGCGAGCTCCTGCAGGCGCTCGCGCTCGAGCCGAACCACGCGGAAGCTCGCGCCACCATGGTGCAGCTCCTGCTCGAGCCGGTCGAGCGGCTGCCGCAGGAGGCCTACGCGGAGCTGCAGGAAGTCAATCGCCTCGATCGCGCACGCGCGAGCCGCGCCAACGGCTGGGCCTTTCTGGCCTGGATGGGCACGTTCCCCCTCATCTTCGCGATGGGCGTGCGCGATAAGAACGCGTTGATGGCGATCGGGGGCCTGACGCTCGTGTTGATCGCCTACACCTGGTGGATGGCGATCAGCGGTCGCACCCAGACGCGCTACATGGTGCCGGCGGTCACGCTCACCTTCGTGCTGATCGCCAGCATGAGCACCTTCTTCGGGCCCTTGCTGTTCGTGCCGGGCTTGAGCGTCATGGCGGCCACGTCATACCTGGTTTCGCTGCGCGCCAACCGGCGCTCGCGCGCGCTCGTGCTGCTCGGCAGCCTGGCCGCGGTGCTCGTCCCGACCTTGCTGCATCTGAGCGGCGTGTTGCCGCAGCGCTATGCCTTCGATCGCCGCGGTTACACGATGACGATCCTGCCCGACATCGTGACGCTGCCGGAGCGCGCGACGTGGGCCTTTCTGCTCATGGGCAACTGCCTGACCCTGGTGATCGGCAACGTGCTGGTCGGGCGCGCGGTCGATGCGCTCTTACGGGCCGAGCGACGCCTCTTTACCCAGGCCTGGCGGCTACGCCAGTTCTTGCCCGAGCTCTCGCAGGTCGCGGGCAGGCGGCGTTAGATCTCGGTGCCCGAGCTCTCGCAGGTCGCGGGCAGGCGGCGTTAGATTCGGCGCGGCGACGGCGTCAGCGTGCGCGGACGAGCCGCAGCGTGAGCTTGATGAAGTGCTGGTACAGCTGCTCGTGGCTGACCGCCCCGCTCTCTTTGTACCAGGTGTACGTGAAGGTGATGAGGTTCATGATCGCGAGCGCGGTCAACGCGGGCTGCTCGACCTCGAACACGCCGCGCGCGTACCCGTCGAGCAGTACGTTCGCCAGGGCATCGGTGAAGCGCTGGCGCTCTCGCTCCACACGCGCGCGCGTGACCCCGGTGAAGTTGCTCTCCTCGCGCCAGAACACGGCGATGATGCGCTGACGCTCGAGCACCAGCCGGGCGTAGTTCCGGACCATGTTCGAGAGCACGGCGGTCGGCTCAGCGTCCGCCTCCATCGCGGCCTCGAGCGCCCCGTTGGCGAGGCCGGTCACACGCATCGCGATCTCATCGAGAAGATCGTACTTATTTTTGAAGTGATAGTAGATGAACGGCTTCGTGGCGCTTAGCTCATCCGCGATACTCTCCATGCTCGTCGCACGAAAGCCGCTCTCGTAAAACAGCCGCGTGGCGGTCTCGAGGATCCGCTCGCGCTTGTGCGCGCGCAACTCCGCCCGAACCTGAAACTGCGTATTTTCGGCTTCGACGTTGGTCATCATCGTGATCACGCACGGTGGAAGAGCATGGGGAGGAACGCCCGGGGGCGCGTTGGCACACATAGGTACGTCACGAAGCGAGTAGCCCTTCCTCGTCTGGGATGGCGCAATTGCGAACGGCCCACCGATCACCCCGAGCACAGTTCGGTGCCGGCGCGTGCCCGGCCGCTCGCTCGAGATCGGTAGCCCTGCTGGCCAGCGCGGCGCCGAGACCGGCTCAGGCCTCCGCCGCGACCGAAGACGCGCGATCGCGAGAGGACGCTATCGGGATGCGATCGGAGACGCTCGCAACATGGACGTGAGCGCGCGGCCCGCGCTCACAAGGACGGGCACGAGAGCGCAGGACGGTACGACGGGGCGCCCGACTACAGCCTTGGTTGCGCAACGCGCTCGCAAGGACGGGCACGAGAGCGCAGGACGGCCCCGCGACAGTGGGTCCGCGAGCCGCCACCGACGCGCGGCGAGCACAGCCCGGGGCTCGTCCGCGAGACCGGGCGGCGGTCGCGATCGGACCCGCCCGACGCGCGCCCTACTCTGCTGCACCGGCGCGCAACGCATCCGCGCTGCGCTGTGGGCCCTCCGAGGCGCTGCAGCTCGAAGAGCATCCGCCCTCATGAATTTCGAGCGCTGTGAGCCCCGCATCACGAAACAACGCCCGATCGGCCTCGATATCCGGATTGCCCGTCGTGAGCAGCTTGTCGCCGTAGAAGATCGAGTTGGCCCCTGCCAAAAAGCACAAGAGCTGCGCCTCGCGGCTCAACCCTTCGCGACCGGCGCTGAGTCGCACCATGGCGGTTGGCATCATGATGCGCGCGCACGCGATCATGCGGACGAGCTCGAGCGGATCGACCGTGGGACGCTCAGCGAGCGGCGTGCCTTCGACCGCGGCCAGCGCGTTGATCGGGACGCTGCCCGGATGGGGACGCATGCGCGCGAGCTCACAGAGCAGCGCGCAGCGATCCTCGACCGACTCGCCCATCCCGATGATCCCGCCGCAGCACACGCTGATGCCGGCCTGCGCGACGCGATCGAGCGTCTCGAGCCGCTCGTCGTAGCTGCGCGTGGAGATGATCTTGCGATAGTAGTCGCGCGAAGTGTCGAGGTTGTGGTTGTAGGCCGTGAGCCCGGCGGCGGCGAGCCGCTCGGCTTGCTCGGCGCTGAGCATGCCCAAGGTCGCACAGGCCTCGAGCCCCAGCGTACGCACGCCGGAAACCATCGCCAACACTTGCTCGAAGTCCTTGCCGCGCGGGTTGCGCCAGGCAGCGCCCATGCAGAACCGCGTCGCACCGCTCTCCTTCGCGAGCCGCGCCTTTTCGAGCACCGACTCCACGCTCATCAGCCGCTCGGCCGGGAGCCCGGTGTCGTGGTGCGCACTCTGCGGGCAGTACGCGCAATCTTCGGGGCAGCCGCCCGTCTTCACCGACAGCAGGGTGCACAGCTGCACGGCGCCCGGCTGATGATGGCGCCGGTGGATCTCCTGGGCCTGAAACAACAGCTCGGGCAACGGCGAATCGTGGAGCGCGCGCGCCTCGCGCACGGTCCAGTCGTAACGTGCAGCCTGCATGGCTGCTGTGATTAGCCAAAGGTGCCGCCCCGAGCAAGCCGAGGAACTTCACGCTGGTCTCCTACTTTCGGCCACGGTAGAAGGAACACGACCGCGCCATGAGACGCCCGCGCGCCCCGCGCGCATCGTCTTTTTTCGCTCGCACGCACCAACCGCGCATCGTCTTTTTCCCTCGCACGCACCAACCGCGCATCGTCCTTTTCGCTCGCACGCACCAACCCGCGCATCGTCCTTTTCGCTCGCGCGCGCTAGCGCGGGCATCGACCGCCACGAGCCAGCGAGATGTCAATCGGCGACCTTGACTCCAGCCCCGATCACGAGCTCGCCGCTACACCTTCGGAGGCTGCGCCCGGGGCCGAGCCGCGCGATCCGAAAAATCGGGCGCGCGAGCAGAACGAGCCGACGCGCGCTGCCGGGCGCGAGCAACGCGAACAACCGATCGGCGCGACATCGACGCAGCGCGAGCCACCGCAGGAACGAGAGCACCCCCAAGGCCAACGAGCCGGTACGCTCGCGCCTATGACAGGTGATCCGACGAGCGCACCGCGCGGACACAGCGATCCGGACGACAGCAGCGCGCAAGAGCCTGCTGCGTCCGGAGCGGCCGCGCCGTGGGCGAGCCTCGCGCACGTTCCGCCGCTCGGAATGCTCGCGGCCGGCGCAGCGATCTGCCATGCGATCCTGTTTCGCCTGCTCTTGCCGGTATTGGCCGGAATGGGTGTACGGCTGCCGCCGCTGCTCACCCTGGCCGCTCCGTATGCGCTCAACCTCACCGTCGTCGCCGGGCTGGCGGCGCTGTGCCGCGGCGCTCTCGAACTCGTACTTGCGCGGGATCTCACGTACATCGGCCGGCGCCTCACGATCGCGATGCTGGCGGGAATGCTGCTGTTTGCGTGCGCCTTCGCCACCTTCATGCCGCGCCCCTACATGCAGCCGCAATTCGTCCTGCTCAGCGCGGGAGCGCTGCACACGTACGCGGTGCAGGTCGCCATGATGACCGTGCGCGCGCAGCGCTCGTTAGCGGGCCGCACCACGATGTCTCTTTTGGCAGCTGCTTCGCTGTTTCCGCTCACCTCGCTGATCGTGCGCCACGCCGAGCCGCTCTCGCGTTGGCCCCTCGCCTCCGAAGGCGTCACGAGCCTGCACGCGCTCGGCGAGCTCGCTTACTTGCTCGTGCCGATCGCAGCCGCCTTCGCGGTGGTGCCGTGGAGCGATGACGCATCCGGCCGCACAGCGCGCGCGCTGGGCGCCGCAGCCGTCTGTCTCATGGCGGTGCTGTTCGGTGCGGCAGCGCGCATTCCCAGCGCGCTTTATGGCCACGTGATGTACTCGACGTTGCGACTCGAGTGGGCGCTCGAGCGCGCTTCTCTCGGCTACGCAGTGCCCGTGAGCCTCGGTGTAGGCGCGGCGACGGCCGCGTTTTTCAGCCGCGACGCGCGCCATCGCCAAGGCGGCGCAGGGCTCTGGCTGTGGCTCGCGGGTGGCTACAATCCACTCACGCCTGCGCGCATTCTCATGGCGGCGCTCGCTGCGACGCTCGTGTGCCGCGCCATCCTCGGTGTGGGTGCCGAGCCCAGCAAAAAGCTCGCGTGAACTTCTGCGCTGAACCGATCCGACGCGAAGGCGGTACCTACGCCCTCGATGTCGTTGAAGTCGTTGCTCCCGCGTGTAGCGATCGCGTGTTGTCCAGTGATCGTCGGTGCTTGCGGCGTCGGTGAGATTGGAGCTCCAGCCAGCCCACAGGGCCTGGACTCCGATCACGACGGAGTGCCCGACGCGATCGATCCACATCCAAGCGTAGCCAATCCGAGTGACAAGAGCGTTCTCACAGAGAATGGCACTAGCAATGGCATCAGCAACGGCAGCGGAAACGTAGCGCAGTCACAACAGGACCTGCGTTTCTCCTGCAATCAAGATGCACATGCGCCCAAAGACCTGCAGCGCCTGTCGCGCACGCAGTACGAGAACACGCTGCAAGACTTGATGCAGCACTCGGTCAGCGCCGCGACCGCTACGGCCGTGATGCAAGCGGCCCAGCCCGCTCTCTCCGCCTTTCCGGACGACGCGATCTCGAAAGACGCGCCCTTCGCCGTAATGGATCAGTCGGTGTCGCAGGCGCATGCCGACGCGTTCATGAATATCGGCACCAGCGTGGCGCAGGCGCTCACGTCGTCGGCGAACCGCGTCTCCGAGCTGGTCGGCAGCTGCGCCTCAGCCAAGAGCGCGACCGCCAGCACCATGCAGAGCTGCATCAGCACCTTCATCGACAGCTTCGGCAAGCGCGCGCTGCGCCACAGCCTGAATGCCGACGAGAAGAGCTTCTACCTCGAGGTGTACGCGGCGAGCGGCAGCGCGATCGACGCGCAGGGCTTGGCCGATGTCATCACGGTGATGCTGAACGCCCCCGACTTCATCTACCGCGTCGAATTCGGCGCGGGTCAGGCGGATAGCAGCGGCACGCTGTTCCAGCTCAACGACTACGAGATCGCGACGCGCCTCGCCTACGAGTTCTGGCAGACCGCGCCCGACGACGACCTGCTCGCCGCGGCCGATCGCGGCGAGCTCAGCACCGACGACGGCTATCAGAAGGCGCTCGACCGCGTGCTCGCCGACCCGCGCGCCGGCCTAGGACTCGAGCAGTTCGCGCGCGAGTGGCTCGATCTCGACGACATGCGCCCGCTCGACGCGCTCGTCGGCACGCCGGTGTTCGACGCCTTCGCCGGCGCGAACAAGCCGAACGCGAACCTGAAGGAAGAGATGATCCAGGATCTCACCGATTCCATCGCGTTCCACGCCTTCAGCGACCAGGGCACGTTGGCCGAATGGCTCGAGAGCCCCTACTCCTTCGCGCGCACGCAAGACTTGGCCTCGATCTACGGGACGTCCGTGTGGGACGGCAAGAGCGCGCCGCCGCGCTTCCCAGACGGCCAACGCGCCGGCCTCATCACGCGCGCCGCGCTGCTCTCGACCGGCACCGCGAACAGCAATCCGATCCTGAAGGGCGTGCTGATCCGCGAGCGTCTGTTGTGCGACAAGCTCGGCCCGCCGCCCCCGAACGCGGCTGGCAAGCTGCCCGATCTCTCGGGCAACAAGACCGAGCGTCAGGCCGTGGAAGCCCTCACCGAGGTGCCGGGCAGCAACTGCGCGGGCTGTCACGCCACCCAGATCAACCCGCTCGGCTACGCCACCGAAGGCTTCGACGCGCTCGGCCGCGTGCGCAGCAAGGAGAACGTGTACGACGCCCAGGGCCACGTGACGGTCTCGCTGGCAGTCGACACCAGCAGCGTGCCGCACGTGTGGGCGAGCGACGCGACGCCGTCGAACGGCGCGAGCGACTTGACCGCGCTGCTGACGGATAGCGGCAAGGTCGAAGCCTGCTTCGCACGCGAGTGGATGCGCTACTCCGAGGCGCGCACCGAGAGCGAAGATACGGACGGCTGCGGGCTCGAGACCGTGCGCAGCACGCTCGCCAACGGCCAGAGCATGAAAGAGGCGTTGCGACAGTTCGCGCTGTTGCCCCAGTTCCGCCAGCGCTTCGTGCCCGCGAGCTGAAACACGCGCGAGTTGCACGCGACGCGAGCGCCCGCATGCGCGGGCGCGCTGCCGTTTAAGCGCTCACCAGCTCGTAGACGTGAGCGACCGCCTGCTCCAGCTTGTCCGCCTGCGTGCCGCCGGCTTGGGCAAAGTCGGGCCGGCCGCCGCCGCTTCCCCCCACGAGCGCCGCACACTGCTTGATGATCTACCCGGCCGGGAAGCGCTTGGTCAGCTCCTTGGAGACCGCGCACACGAGGCTCACCTTCCCGTTTTGCGCCGGGCTCCCGAGCACGACCACGGCTGGCTGCAGCTTGTCCTTGAGCTGGTCGGCGAAGTTGCGCATCGCGTCTTGATCGGGGAGCGCGACCACGGCACCGAGCACGCGAAAGCCGCCCACGTCCTTGGCCTGACTCGCGATGTCCGCGCGCTCGCCGGAGAGGAGCTGCTGCTTGAGCTGATCGAGCTCGCGCCGCAGTTGCTTTTGGGTGTTGAGCGCGCGCTCGACCGCCTCGCTCACCGACGCCGGACTGGTCTTGAGCTTCTCGGCTGCGAGCGCCAGCTCCGTCTCGAGCTTGCGCGTGTACGCGAGCGCGTTCATGCCCGTCGCCGCCTCGATGCGCCGCACGCCGGCGGCGAGCCCGCTCTCGCTCACGATCTTGAACGCGCCGATGTCGCCGCTGCGCGCCACGTGCGTGCCGCCGCACAGCTCGATCGAATCGGGCGAGATCGTCAGCATGCGTACCTCGGCGCCGTACTTCTCCTCGAAGATGCCGATGGCGCCGCGCGCCTTGGCCTCGGCCATGGGCAGCAGGTGCGTCGTCACTTGGTAGTTCGCGAGGATGCGCTCGTTGACCATGTTCTCGATGTGCTCGATCTCCGCGGCCGTGAGCGGGCGCGTGCCGGCGTAGTCGAAGCGCAAGCGCTCCGGCCCGACCAGCGAGCCCTTCTGCATCGCCTGCTCGCCGACCACGGTGCGCAGCGCCAGGTGCAAGAGGTGCGTGGCGCTGTGGTTGCGGCGCGTGGCCGCGCGCAGGGCCGTGTCCACGCGCAGTTCCGCCCGCGCGCCGGCGCGGATGCGCCCGCTCCTCACGCGGCCGCGGTGCACGAAGAAGCCGTCCACGGGCTTCTGCGTGTCGAGCACCTCGAACAG
>CAZYWR010001213.1:0-10407 GCA_964651185.1 uncultured Polyangiales bacterium | reverse complement strand
GTAGGTTGCGCAAGAGCGGCGAGGCGCCGAGCGCCGCGCGCGCATAGCGACGCAACATGCCGTGGCCGCCGCGGAGCGGTCCGCCCGCGTCTTGCGGATCCGGCTGACCTGTGCGCACGAAGGTCGCGGACTCGGGACAGTAGAGCGGCGCGCGGATGTGCAGAATCCCGTGCGTACCGAACAAAGTGGCGTCGTTGCTCAGCTCGAAGCGTAAGCTCGTGGAGATGGCGGCCTGCCGCGCATCGGGAAATTGCAGAAGCGCCATGGCTTGCTCGTCGACGCCGGTCGAACACACGCGCGCGTAGCCGCTGACTCCGCTCGGCCGTCCGAGGAAGTGATAGGCGAGCGAGAGCGGATAGACCCCCAAGTCGAGCAGCGCGCCGCCTCCGAGGGCCGGATCAAACAAGCGGTGCGCCGGATCGAACCGGGCTGCGAAGCCGAGCGAGGCTTGCACCATGCGCAGCTCGCCGATGGCACCGGCCTGCACCCGCCGCACCACCTCGCGCATGAGCGGCGCGAAGCGCATCCACATGCCTTCCATACAAAACAGGCCGTTGCGGCGCGCGCACTCGATCACGGCGCGGGCCTGCGCAGCGTCGAGCGCGAACGGCTTCTCGCACAGCACGTGCTTTCCGTGCTCGAGCGCCGTGATGCTGTGCGCCATGTGCAGACTGTTCGGCGTGGCGACATAAACGACGTCCACGTCGGGATCGGCGACGAGCGCTTCGTAGCTCGCGTGGGCTCGCTTCGCGCCGAACATCCGCGCGAAGCCTTGCGCGCTCTGGGCGCTCCGTGAGCCGACCGCGCTCAGCTCAGCCTGCTCGAGCTTTGTCAGCCCTTCGGCGAAGAGGGCCGCGATCGCGCCCGTCCCCAGGATCCCCCAGCGGGTTTTTCGCATGCTCTCTCGTAGCAGAACCCGGCGCCTCCGTCTCCACGCCTCGAAGCGCACCGAGACCTCCGCGCGCGTGTCAGCCTGGACCGCGCGCGTGCGGCGCCTCGGTGCGTAGCCCGCCGGGCTCCGCGAAGGGCACCTCGCGCGCGACCTGCACCTGATCGTGCACTTCATGGACCCCGCTCACGCCGAGCACGAACTCCTCGATGGAGCGCTTGCTCTCCGCGTCGGGCACCACGCCCAACAGCATCACGATGCCCTCTTGCACGAGGACCTGGATCTGATCGGGGTCGAACGCATCTTGTCCCGACAGCCAAGTGGCGATGTCGTCGCGGATCTCCGGATCCGGCCGGGCGCTCCCGTGACGTCCCACGCGTACGCCGCGCGCGGGCTCCTGCTCGATCTGGCCGGGTCCGCCCGGTGCGTGACTGGTCGCCAGGTCCGACCGCGCGTCGTCTCGCGATGCTTCGCTGTTCTGGCTCGGGCCCGTCGTGCTGGCTTCGCCCATGGCGCTCCTCCTCTGGGTTCGAGGCTCCTCGGCTGCAAACCTGCTGCAAACGAGGTGCCGCGCGCGCGAAGACGTAAGATTTGCGGCGCTGCTCGGCACGGGTGCTGCGCCGCATCGCTGCTTCCAACGAGGCGTTCTCGCGGGACCGTGGCGAAGATGTCCAACGGCGTTTTGCGCAACAGGCGTCCATGCCGTCAAATCGAGGTATGTCCCGTCGGTTCGCCCCTGTCTGTGTGATCGTCGCCGCTTGGCTCAGCCCTGCGGGGGCAGCCCCGCCGCGAAAGCTCGGGATCGAGCTCGCGACGCAGCAGGCGAGCCCCCTCGACACGGTGACCGTGGTCGGCGCCGCACAGGGGAGCGTACGCCTCGTCGACGGCGCTGGGCGCGAGTACGCGCGCGCTCCCGCCGCGGCGCGCGTGAGTTTGGAGGTAGGCGGCGCGCTCGGGACGCAGCGCGCGCAACTCCTCGACGATGGCGGCCATGTGGTCGATGAAGCGAGCTTCGAGGTCGATGCAGCCACGCGCGTGGACGACGATACGGGCCGCTTCGGCCGGCTGTTCGACATGGCGAAGGACACGGTTACCGTGCGCGCGCCCGTGCCGGAGTCGGGCGCTCCGGCCGGCGGTCACGCGCTCCGCCGTTGGCGCGGCCGCGATTACTACCTCTACGACACCTGGGTGCTCGATCAGGCCAACACGAGCAAGGGCATGGCCTTCTTCTCGGCCTCCATCCGCGACGGCGTGGCGCTCTTTCGCGACTCGCAGCGCCGCGACGGCATGATCTGGAGCTTCGCCGAGCCCGACGGCGTGCACGGCGGGTACTGGGACACGGCGTACGGCCCGCTCGGTGACGTCTGGCACGACGGCGGGCTGATGTTCGTGCGCCAGCCGGTCGAAAACCACGTCGAGTACGAGTTCGTCAACATGCTCTATCAGGCCTGGAAGGCGAGAGGCGACGACGCGTTTCTGCGCGCCTCGCTCGCCGCGGCGGAGCGCGCGCTCGACTATCCGCTGCGTGATCCGGCGCGCTTTTCCCGGCGCTTTGCGCTGCTCAAGCGACCTTACACGATCGATTCCTGGGACTTTCAGGTCGACGACGCCTATACGGTGCACACGGGCCTCAACCCGATCATGACGATCGATCCCGAGCGCACGAAGTTCGGCGTCTTCTTCGGTGACAACACGGGGTACGTGCAGGCCTGCCAGCGCCTGGCAGAGATGCTCGCGCATGCGGGGCGTCACGACGAGGCGGCGGGTCTGCGCGAGCGGGCGCGCACGTTTGCCGAGCGCCTCACTGCGCTCTCTTGGAACGGCCGCTTCTTCCGCCACTTCATCGATGAAGACCCGAGCGTGAAGCGCGATCTAGGCGTGGACGAAGCGGCGCAGATCGCGCAGGGCAACGCCTACTCGCTGAACCGCGGCATCGCGCACGAACAAGCTGTCGCGATCCTGCGCACGTATCAGGAGCTCCGAAAGCATCTGCCCCAAGGTTCGCCCGGCGAGTGGTACGCGATCTACCCGCCGTTCGGCCGCGGCTTCGCGGGCGAAGGGGAGACTTGGCAGTACATGAACGGGGGCGTTGCGGGTCATGCCGCGGGGGAGCTCGCGCGCGGCGCCTTTGCACACGGGTTCGAGGCGTACGGGGTCAGCGTGCTCGAGCGCTCTGCCAAACTGGCGGAGCAGACGGACCGTCAGATCCACTTCGCGTACACGGGTGCGTTCCCCGACCCGCCCGAGCCGCCGCGCTTTTCGCCCGTGAGCCTGAAGGCGGTCGCGAACATGGACACGCGCGCGCCCTCGCCGGGCAAAGCCTGGATGGAGAGCGAGCCCGGCAACGACCTCGCGCGCCTGCCGCCCGGCGAGCTGAAGGCGGGAGGCGCGCCGTTTACGGTGCTCGATCCGAGGAAAAACGAGGGCCGCGCGGCGGTCGCGGTCGCGGCGCGCTCGGGGTTTGCGCGCGAGGTCGAGCTGCCGCTCGGACAGCGCGCCGGTGCCCTTTACCTGTTGCACGCGGTGCAGCGCAGTCCGCACCGCCCGGCGAAGCGCGGCGCCGAGGAAGACGTCGCGGCCGGGCTCACGTTTCGCTACCAGGACGGCAGCGAGCGCGGTCTGTACTTACGCCGCGGCGTGCACGTGGCGGGATGGTGGTTTCCGGAGCTGTCGGCGCCGAACGCGGGTGTCGCCTGGCGCGGCGCGAACGCCAAGACCGGCGACGTGGGCCTGACCTGGGCGGCGATCGAGAATCCCGAGCCCGACAAAGTCATCCAGTCGCTCGTCGTGCACGCGTCGCTCGACGGCAGCGTGTACGCGCTCGCCGCGCTGACCTGCGCCGATCACATGCCTTACCATCCGCCGAGCCGGATCTCGTACGGCGGACCGGACAACTGGGCTGGCGCCAACATGATCGCCGCGCTGATCGAGGGGCTCGCCGGGATCGTCGACACCGATCGCGCGTACGGCACGGCGCAGATTTCGCCGCGCTGGGTCGCGGCCGGCGCGCGGCGCGCCAGCGTGACCGCCCGCTATGGTGCTTCCCAGGGCTACGTGGCGTATCGCTTCGATCACGATCCCGGCGCGCGCCGAGTCACGCTGACGCTGACCGGCTCGGGCGAGTCGTGGCGCGCGCGTCTGCTCTTGCCGCCGGGGAAGAACCTTGCAGGCGTCGCGCTGGACGGCGCGCCGGTCGAGCCGCAAATGGTCGCGGTCGAGTCCTCGCGCTACGCCGAGTTGACGATCGCTGGCGGCCTGCACCGAGTGCAGCTTACTTACCGTTGATGGCGCAGCGCGCTGAAGCGCTCGGCGAAGCGCGGCGGCGCCCGGCTCGACACCGGCCGCGGCGCGAGCTCGGCGGTGCTCGGCAGATAGCGCTTCTCGATCTCGCGATATACACGGCGCGAGCGCGTGGCCAAGTACGCGAGGAAGCTCTCGGGCGAATAGAAGTTCATGCCTTCGTCGTCCGCGTTGACCTCGCAGGTCTCCTCCGAATAGGTACGGCAGATGGGCGGGCGTTTGTCGTAAATGCGGCAGCGGTTGTCGCTCGCCAGATGGCGGCAGCGCGTCTCGAACTGCACCAGCCACTCGTCGTCGCTGTCGCGGTAGATGCTCACGTAGTCGTGATAGAGGTGCCACAGGATTTCGGTCGCCGCGTCGACGCTGTTAGGCGCTTCGATCGGCACGGCCACGTAGCTGCAGCAGAGCGCGCAGCGCAGGCACGGCACAGGCTCCCGTGTGCTCGGGCCGGCCGCGAGCGGGAGCTGCCGTCTGGCGCGCTTCTTTTTGCTGGGAGGGCGCGCCATCTTACGCGCCGCGGCGCTGCATCAGCTCCATGCCGAGCTGCATGGCGCGCGCCGAGTCGCCGCTGAGCTGCAGCTTCGAGAGCACCGCCTGGGGCTTGATCTTGCGCTCGCGTAGCTGCTCGAAGGTGTCGTAGTCGAGGGTGGCCGTGAAGCCGGGCTGCGCGGGCACCTCGCTCGAGCCGGTGGCGATCTTGATGCGCACCTCTTCGAAGTCGGGCGTGTCTTTGAGCACCAGGTGAAAGCGCAGCTTCTCCTGCGCTAGGCGATCGAGCGCGGCGCGCGTCTTCTTCGGCGAGTTCTTCACCAGGCGCTTGCGCAGGCCGGCGAGCATCTGCTCGACCTCTTCTTCGAGCTCCTCGAGCCAGAGCTCCATCGCCTCTGCGGGCAGCGCGATGGTCAACAGCACGGGGGCGCTCGGTGCCTTCGTCTCCGCGCGAAACTGGGGCCCGTCCGAGATCAGGTAGAGATCCGCGCCGCCCTTGCCCTCGAGCACGAGGTGCATGGCGCCCGGCAACGCGGAGAGGTCGGCGTAGCGCTGCTTGGCGTCCTGGTCGCCCTGATCGGCCAGGTTCTTCATCTCAGCGTGCGCGGCGCTGATCACTTCGGGAAGCTTCTTCGTAAGAAAATCGGTCGGTTTCATCGCCACGGCGGCTCCTGTCGCGCGCGCCGCTGCGCGCGCGCGCGAACCATAGCAAGCCCGGGCAGGCGTGCGCGGGCCGATCGTACCGCCTCGTGCCGAACGCGTTGTCGTCTATATAGAGCTCTGGAACCGCCAACCCTCGTGCGGGAGGTCCGGATGGCAGAGCTCGAGTCCTTCGACGATTTTATCCTCTCGGTACTGCGTGAGACGTGGGAGACGTTTCGTCGCGAGGCGATGGTGTACGTGTTGGCTGGGGTCGTGCTCGCGCTGCTGTCGGTGGTGAGCTTGGGGCTCTTGGTGGGACCGCTCACCATCGGCTTTATCGAGCTCGTGCGGCAGGGCCGCCGCAGCGAGCCGCTCGCGGTGAGCGTGCTGTTCAGCCGCTTCGATACGTGGGTGCCGAGCACGATCGCGGTCCTGCTCATCGTCGTCACGGTGGCGATCGGCATGTGCTTGTTGGTCGCGCCTGGCCTGATCGCGGCGCTGTTTTCGGTGTATTCCCTCCACGCCATCGCCTACGAAGGCGTGACGGGTATCGACGCCATCCGCCGCAGCATCGCCTTGGTGCGCGCGTCCTTCCTGCCGACCCTTTCGCTGGTGTTTCTGATCTCGGTGGCGCATGCGAGCGGCGGCTCCGTCCTTTTTGGCGTGCTGCTGACGACGCCGCTCTCGCTGATCGCGCTGACCCTCGGCTACGAGCGGATCGCGGGCGTGAAGCCGAGCTCGGTCGTGTACTCGAGCCTCTGATCCAGTCAGCGATCGGCCAGATGATCGGAGCCGATGCGCAGGGGCAGCGCCATGGCGTTGAAGTAGCGCTCGACCGCGCATACCCAGACGATGTCCACGCGCTCGCGCTCGCTGAAGTGGCGCGAGAGCCCTTGCCAGACGGCGTCGGGGACGTGCAGCGATCGCTGCAAGGCGTGCGCGTAGGCGAGCGCCGCCTTCTCACGCGGTGAAAAGCTGTCGGAGCTCGCGAAATCGCCGAGCTCTCGGAAGCGCTCGCGGCCCATCCGCGCGCGTACTGCTTCCGCCAGCTGCAGGTCGGCGCAGAAGGTGCAGCCGTTTTGCATGGCGATCGCGCTCTGCAGCAGGAACGTGAGCTCGCGGCCGATGCGCAAGAAGCGCATCAATCCGAGCGCGAGCACCAGCGCGACGAAGCCGACGAATGGTGAGCGCGCGTACATGACCCGAAAGGCTGTAGGGACCTGCCCGTAACGGCGGCGCATGGCTCCATAAAGCACGCGCACGAACGGATTTTTCGGCTGGTCGACGGGGGCGAGAGGAAGCGCGCCGTGCTCGGAGCTGAAGGGCGTCAGAAGGGCTGAGGTCATGTGTTTGTCTCCTGTTGACCTCTCCACGCGCCAGCCCGGCCAAAGGTTACACAGCTCGAGCGGCGTCCGTTGGAATGGTGATCGAGATCGGTCCATGCGCCGCTGGATGACGCGCGGCATCGCCAGCATCCAGAACACGCATCCGTTCGTGCGCGTGTGGCGCCAGCAGCACTTGCCGCTCGCGCACCACGCACCTTGCCCAAAGTAAAAGAGCGGCCGCTGATCCCGACGTCCGTCGCGAGCAGCAAGCTCGACAGAGAGCCGAAGCAGCTCGCTACGCGGGAGCCATTCGAGAGCCTCGCGAAGAACGCGGTCTCACGGTCTTCGGCAGGCCGACGTGAAGGGAGTGTTCCTGCCGACCGCTGCGTAAGAACTGCTGCAGGGAGGTATGATCAATGGGGGGATGTTTCGCTGAGCGAAGTGATGAGCTGTTCGCCGCGCATTCCCTGGCGTGATCGAAGCGGCGCAGCATGGGTCCGGCAGGGCGGCGCGGTCTGTCAGCGCAGCATCTTCGCCAGGTAGATTGCGCTCTCTCCGGGCATGTAGGAGCCATAGTAAAGGGCGTCGGCGCCGCACAGCGAGTAGCCGAGCCGCTCGTAGGCGCGCACGCCGGGCACGTTCACGTTGCTGGTCTCGAGCCAGACGTGGGAAGCGCCCACCTCGCGTCCGTACGCCTCGGCGTGTTCAAGCAGCGCCCGTCCGAGGCCGCGCCGGCGCCATCCGCGATCGATGTAGAGGAACCATAAGACGAGGCGCTGATGCCAGGCCTCGTGCTCCACCGCCGCGAAGCCGCGGACGACGCCGTCCTCCGCGACCCAGCCGCGGTCCCAGCTGGCCCATGGCGCGAACACCTCGCCGATCGCGTAGCGTTTGGTGATCGGCCGCTCGAGCTTGCGCTCGACGAGCGCGACGCCGCGCTCTTGGGTGACCATCTCGAAGATCACGTCGGCCTCGAAGCCCGTATCGAGCTCTTCGATCGCGCGACGATCTCTAGCCCTCTCCAACTCGCGAACGCGCAGCGCCATGATCGGACCATACCGCGCGCCGCAGCGCGCAGCCGCCGGGCGCGTGTCCCGCGCGGCGCGCGTCCCCGGGAAGAGCGTCGCACGCGAAGGCGCTTCGAGGAGGCGGTTTTCGAAGCGCGCGCTGGGGCATCTTGGCGGTCACGCCGTGCGGGCCGGCGCCGGGCGCTGAGGTGACCGAATGTGGCGCAGCGCCTCGCTCGCCGGGCTTGCGCAGGAGCGCGCGCCCCGAAGCGGGGCGTGTGCGCCGTGAGTCGTTTGCATCTGCAGAATGCGCGACGTCGGATTCGCGCGACGTCGCATACGGGCACGCGCCTTGCAGCACGGCACTCCGTCTGCAGCCAACCTGAGTGCTGCGGCCTGATTCTCGGGAGAATGGAACGATGACAAATGATCCGACGGCGCTGATCGTGGTTCTCGCAGGTCTGCTCATCGCGCTTGCGATCGCCATCGTAGTCATGCGCAAGCGAAGTGCACGACGTTCGGCCGCGCTGCGAGCGCACTTCGGCCCGGAGTACGATCGCGCGCTCGAGCGCCACGGGGATCGTGCGCACGCCGAACGAGAGCTCGCTGCGCGCCAGCGGCGTGTAGAGAAGCTCGACGTCCACTTTCTGACGGACGAGCAGTGCGACCGCTTCAGCGCGGCATGGGGCGAGATCCAGCTGCGCTTCGTGGACGATCCGAGCGGCGCGGTCCAGGCCGCGGACGCGCTGGTGAAAGATGTGATGAGCGCGCGCGGCTACCCCATGGGCAATTTCGAGCAGCGCGTGGCCGATCTGTCGGTCGAACACGCCGCGGTCGTGGACAACTACCGCGCGGCGCGCACGATCGCGTGCGCCAACGCCGAAGGCCATGCGGGCACGGAAGAGCTGCGGCGGGCCATGGTCCACTACCGCGCGCTGTTCACCGATCTGCTGCGCACGCAGGTTCCGTACGCTGCGCTCCGCGAAGCGCACGTGTGAGCGCTCTTCCTGCAGGGCGCGCATCCCCAGCGAGCGCGCTCTGCACCACGCGTGGCCAGACGGACGGGCTCATCTTTGGGGCCGATACAAAAGGAGCGCGGCGTAGACACAGGCGAGTTCGCGCCGCGCCGGCGCGCTGAGTTCGGGCGGCGGCCAAGCGCGGCCGTGGCCAGTTCGTTCGAGGGCGCCGGAACCCGTTACGCTGTCGAAGCGATACCCGAGCACCTCCACCTTACGCGAGCCCTGCGCGCTCGTATGGACGGGGCGCACGCGATAGCTGTTGCCATCGAGCTGCAGCGCGCCTTCGCCGTCCACGAGTACAAAGGCCACGGGGGTGTTCGAGCCCGCACGACAGCTGCAGCGCAGGCGGGCTCGCGCGACGCCGAAGTGCGCCATCGCGACCCGCCGCGCGTCGATCGCCTCCTCGCATTCGCCTTGCCACGTGAGCGCATCGTCCACGAGCTCGAAGCGGTAGCCGCGGCGGAGCGGTTCCGTGGCGCGCGTCGCGTTGCTGACGGGCCGCTCGTAGCGCCGGATGTGGCGCACGCGATAGACATCCAAGCTCAGCTCGGATTCGCGTCCGCCGTGTTCGTCGTAGCCGGCGATCTGCCAGGGCGCGTTTTTTTGCGCTGCGGCGGGCACCTTCATCGGCGTTGCGCCGCAGCTCGCGCTCCACAGCGCGAGCCCTGCGCACAGTCCGCGACCCCAGGCCGCACAAGACGCTCTCGTCATACCGACGATGGTTACCTACTCGAATCCGCGCCCGCGGGCACGTTCCACGCGTTTCGCGCTCGTCTGCTGAGGAGGCGCTGCGCGCGGAAGACGCGCTGATGTTGAGCGTCGTGAGCGCTTCGGGTTGCTGGTGCGTTCGCCGCATACTCGTTCGCGCGACGAGCGCGGCTCGTAGGGAGAAGCTAGATCTCCGCGCGCGCGTATATCAACATACGCCCGAACGTTTGGGCCGACGATGCGCGAACCGTCCCCAGCTGAGGAACGAGGTATTTGCGCAGTGCGAGCGCACATCGCGCGCGCACGGCTGGCGGGCTTGCCGCGCCTGAAGACCGTTTGGGCGTGGCTTGCGGGCTTCTTCATTCCGCCGTCGCTCGCGCCGGCGAGCCCAGAGACGCGGCGCCGCGCCGAGGTATCGCTGTTCCTCGCGGTGATCTGGATTCCGCTCGCATTCCTGCGATCGATCGTGTTCTTTGCGAACGGAGTGGACTGGCAGGGCTGGGCCTGTTTGCTTGCAGCGCTGGTCGGCTGTGTGTTGCCCTGGATCTTACGCGCGACCGCGTCGCTGGCGACGTTCGGCAACGCGGTGGCGTGGGTCTGGTTTTTGACGCTCACCTCCCTATGCGTGCTGCGCGGAGGCGTCAGCTCTCCGGCGCTGGCGAGCCTGAGCGTCGTCCCACTCGGCGTCACCTTCATGGCCGGCAGACGCTCCGGCATCGTCTGGGGCGCGGCCGTGCTCGCCGAGCTCGTGATCTTTTTCGTACTCGAGCGCGCAGGCGTAGAGCTGCCCGATCGGGTGCCGCTCGCGGGCCGCAGCGAAGTGCAGACCTTCGGCGCCATGTTGTTGACGGCCGCGCTCACCTGGTTCGCGTTCACGTACGAGCGCGCCACGGCGGCCGCCATCGACGGGTTGCAGCGCGCCGAGCGAAGCAGCCGCGGGCTCCTCGAGGCCATGCCGGACGTCGGCTTTCGTATGAGCCGCGAGGGCGTCACGCTGGCCGTGTACGGGCGGCGCGAACAGCTCGAGA
>CAZYWR010001212.1:0-5766 GCA_964651185.1 uncultured Polyangiales bacterium | reverse complement strand
CGGACGCACAGGCGGCGTCGCCGGAGGCGAGCGGCCTCGATCTACACGGCCGCACCGAGCACCTGACCCGCCAGCTGGTGCACGAGGCGCTGGCCCGCGCAGAAGGCAACGTGACGCGCGCGGCGGCGCTGCTCGGGGTCTCGCGCTTCGGTTTGCAGAAGATCCTCAAGCGCCTGCAGCTGTCCGTTCGCTGAGTAATCGTGGGCGATCTCTCAGCGCGCGAAGTGATCGAAGCCGGCGCCGAGGGCGAGCGGCGTCCCGCGTTCGTCGACCGCGAGGACGCCCGCCTCGGGGGCGACCACCTCGCCGATGCAGGTCGCGAGCGTGGACGGCACCCGCGCGCGCGGCGCCGTGAACACGAGCTCGTAATCTTCGCCGCCTTGGAGCGCGAGCGCACGGGGGTCCAGCGCGAGCTCGGCCGCGCGTGCGGCGAAATCCGGCAGCAGCGGGAGGGCGCCCGCCTCGATGCGTGCGCCCACCTGCGACGCGCGGCACAGATGGCCGAGATCCTGGAGTAGGCCGTCACTCACGTCGATGGCGGCCGTGCCCAGCGCGGCGATCGCACTCGCCACATCGACGCGCGCGCGCGGCGCGACAAAGTTCGCGACGGCCGCGGCGAAGCGCGGCTCGCGTCCCCAGCCGCGCTCGAGCGCCCGCAGCCCGAGCGCCGCGCCCCCGACCGTGCCGGTCACGAACACCGCGTCGCCGGGCCGCGCGCCGGCGCGCGTGAGCACGCGCCCCGCGCACTCGCCGAGCACGCTGGTGGTCAGCGACAGCTCACCGCCACGCGTGAGGTTGCCGCCTACGATGGCGCAGGCGCAGGCGTCGGCCGCGCGCGCCAAGCCCTGCGCCAAAGACGCGAGCTCTGCGTCCGAAAACGAAACGGGCAGAACCCACGCGCTGAGTGCTGCCACCGCGCGCCCGCCCATCGCCGCGATGTCGCTCGCCGCCGCCATGAAGGCGCGAAAGCCGACCGCGTCGAGCGCCATGAACGCGCGCGAGAAGTGCACGCCCTCGATGGCGGCGTCGATGGTCCACACGCGCGGCAGCGCGCTCGGCGCGAGCACCGCACAGTCGTCGCCGATGGCTAGCGGAACCTCCTCGCTCGGGCGCGCAAACAGCGCCGCCAACTGCTCGATGCGCGCGAACTCGGAGCTCACGGCGCGAGCTTAGCGCGGAGCGAGGCTTCGTCGTGTGCGCCGTTTTCTTGTCTGCGCCGCGCACGCTCTGGTAACCGACACGCCTGGAGGGAGGACATGGCCAAGCAGACGAGCCCGAAGACCCGTTCGAGCGTTCCGCCGAAGCGACGAGAGAGCACCGTCCCCAAGCCATCCGAGCAGCTCGTGAAGCAGGTACCGAGCCACGAACAGATCGCGGCCCGTGCATTCGAGCTGTACCAGCGGCGCGCACCCGGGGCGGGCAGCGCGTTGGGCGATTGGCTTGAGGCCGAGCGCGAGCTCGCCGGCTGATCGGGGCCGGCGCTCCAGTGCGCATCTGGCGAGCCGGCGGGCCGCGGCGGTGCGCCGATGACGGCTAGGGCTGGCCTGCGTCGACGTCTGCCGGCGGGCACGGCCCAGGCACGAACGTGTGCTCCGGGATCTGCCCCGCCAGGCGCGGCGCGACCTCCGCCCACGCCAAGTCCGATAAGTACTTCATCAGCTCGGGCGTGTCGTTGTCATGGTAGAGGGGGACGTCCTGCCCCATCGGATTGATGCCCGTCAACATCGCGAACGTCGCGTAGGCGTTGGCCGCTGCGCCCATGTCGTTCTGGTGCAGACCCTGACTCGTCAACCAATAGGGCGGCTCGCCGTCGAACGGGTGCTTGTTGCTGTCGTCGAAGATCAGGCCGGCCGGAATGACGGGGATGTTGAGCTCTCGCCCGACTTCGTCATAGGCGGTCGCCAGCTTGGCCAGGAAGTCTGACTGACACTCCCAGGCCCAATCCCAAGTCATGAATAGCATCATGCGGCCGCCGTGCGCCGTGATCGCATCGTAGTAGTCGTGCACGGCCTGTTTGAAGGCGGCGTTGTTGTCCACCGGCTCGCGATCTTCGCCCTGGACCACGAACATGGTGTACTGGCCCGACTCGATGGCTTGCTGGCTCTCTGGCTGCGCGAAGAACCAGCTCAACGGCTGGTTGCCATAAACGATGAGCTCGCCGGTCTCGATGTTGATCGGCGGCGTCATCGCGGCGCACAGCTGCGTGACCCACGTGGAGAGCCGGTTCGCTTCGCTGCCGAAGAAGCTGTTGCCGATGAAGAAGACCTTGTCGCCGCTCGAGATGAGCCACGGCGCGCGACCCCCTGGATCCGTTACAGCGCTTTCGCCCTGCATCGCGGCCGAATCTCGGGGCGGCCCGGCACCCGCTTCGCTCGGCCCCGCACCTGCGTCTGCCCCCACCTGCGCATCCGCCAGCTCCTCCGATCGCGCGTCCGGCGCGCTCGCCGCGCTATCCGTGCTGCCTGCGCCGTCTCCGGCGGGCACGCCATCTACGCTGGCATCGTCCTGAACCGTCGCCGGATTTTGCCCGGCGTCGGTTTGCCGCTCTTGGGTACAGCCCATGGCCACGATCCATGCGCACCCCGCCAGGCGAGCCCGGCGCGCGCGCATGACCGCACACTTCGCCTCGTCGCGCGCGTGCCTCGACCGCGTTTGTCCCCACATCACCGCTCTCACCTCGCAACGAGCCAGTCCGATCGCGTCGCGCCCGCCGCAACTCGGCGTGCACGCTTGCGGCGCTCACGCGCCCAGTCAGCGTAGGGAAGGGCGCGCCGCCTGTCCACCCTTGCCGGGTGCGGACTTTCCTGCGCGGCGCTCGGACTTACTCTTGATGCACGGCTTGCGCCAAGGGACGGCCCCACCGTCTGAGCCCGATGTTTCGTAGCCGATCCGAACGCTTTGCGTCAGGAGTCCCCCGTGAACGATGCCCCGCTCCAGTACGATCGAATCGTCGCCGAGCACGGCGAATGGACCGCCATGCCGATCTACCTCGGGCATGGCCGCTACACGCGCGAGCCCGCGCCCGATTGGCGTTTGCGGCGAATCGTGCAAGTCGCGAGCGATCTGCTCGGCAAACCCCTGTCCGAGGCGCGCGTGCTGGATCTGGCGTGCCTCGAGGGCCACTACGGCATCGAATTCGCGCTGCAGGGCGCCGAGGTGCTGGGGATCGAGATCCGCGAGGCCAACCTCGTGAAGGCGCGTTACGCGCAGCAGGAGCTGGGGCTCGAGAACATTCGCTTCCTGCAAGAAGACGTGCGCAACCTGCGGCGCAGCGAGCACGGCAGCTTCGATGTCGTGATCTGCTCGGGCATTCTCTACCACCTGGCGCCGCCCGATCTGTTCGAGTTCGTGCACCGCCTGCGGGAGGTCTGCGCCCGCTTGCTGATCTTGGACACCCAAATCAGTCTGAGCGCGCGCGACACGGTCGCATATCGCGGACAGCGCTACGCCGGCCTCTGGTATCGCGAGCACGACGAACGCGCCGATCCCGCGACGAAATATCGAGACTACTGGGCCTCGATCGACAACACGAAGAGTTTCTGGCTATCGCATGCCTCTCTATGCAACTTGGTCGCGGCCGCGGGTTTCAGCTCGTTCATGCGCGTGGAGAACCCAGTGGTGCCGTCCACGGGGCCGGATCGCGTGACGTACGTCGCGCTGGCGGGCACGATCGTGGAGGTACGCTCCTCGCCGCCCACGGCCGATCTACGTCACGATCACCATCCCGAACATGACGACACGCCTCCGAGCGAAGCGCAGATCGCGCATGGCCCGCTGTTTCGCTTTTTCAAAGCGACTCTGCCGCGGCCCGTCAAAGAGGTGATCAAGGCGGGGCTACGCGCCGTGCACATGATGCCGCCCGATCCGACGCCCGAATTTCTCAAACGCAAGCGCCAGACGATGCACTAAGCGTCGGATCCGCCGTTGGGACTGGCTCGCGCAGGGCGCGCGGGGCCGGCGGCGGCTAGGCTTGGTACGCACCGAGCCCATCGGGGAGGACAGATGGCGCAAACGAACGTGACTACCGCGGTAATTCCGCTGCGCGACGGCGGCAGCATTCCTCAGGTAGGCCTCGGTGTGTGGCAAACGCCGCGCGGCGAGGTCACGCGCAACGCCGTGCTCACCGCGCTCGAGCTCGGCTATCGCCACATCGACACGGCACGCGTCTACGGAAACGAGATGGACGTGGGTATCGCCGTGCGCGAGAGCGGCATCCCGCGCGAGCAGATCTTCGTCACCACGAAGCTCTGGAACGACGATCAGGGCTACGACTCGACCCTGCGCGCCTTCGAGGCGAGCTTGGTGCGGCTCGGGCTCGAGTACGTCGATCTCTATCTTTTGCATTGGCCCGTACACGCCCGGCGCCTCGATTCGTGGGATGCGCTCGAGAAGCTCTACGCGGAGAAGCGGGCGCGCCATATCGGCGTCAGCAATTTTCTCGTGCCCCACCTGCAGGAACTGCTCAGCCACTGCGAAGTCGTGCCGGCGGTCAATCAGATCGAGCTCTCGCCGTTTCTGCAGCGGCGCGAGACGCGCGCGCTATGCGAGGAGCACGGCATCGTCGTGGAAGCCTACAGCCCGCTCACCCGGGGCCAGCGCCTCGACCATCCGGTGGTCGCGCGCATCGCTCGCCAACTCGGGCGCTCGCCGGCTCAGATCTTGTTGCGCTGGGGCGTGCAGCACGGATCAGTCGTGCTCCCCAAGTCCGCGCGTCGCGAGCGCATCGCCGAGAATGCCGGCATCTTCGCTTTCGAGCTCGATGCCTCGGCCATGAGCGCGCTCGATGGGCTCGAGGAGAACCTGACCACCGGCTGGGATCCGGCCACCCAACCGTAGACGGCACCTCTTCGCCGGCTCGCTGCGCTGCGAGCGCGTCGATCAGCCTTCGGAGACGGCTGGAATGCGTACCCGAAAGGTCGCGCCGCGGCTCGGCGCGCTCTCGAGCTCGATCGTGCCGCCGTGCGCGTCGACCAGACGCTTCACGATCGACAGCCCGAGCCCGGTTCCGCCGTGCTCGCGCGTGGCGCTGCCGTCCACCTGATAAAACGCATCGAAGATGCGCGCATGCTCGCTGGCAGGGATGCCGATGCCGGTCTCGCGCACCACGAACTGCACCGCCGGCTCAGCCGCGGCGAGCAGCGAGAGCCCGCCGGCACCCTCGTCGACCGCCGGCGAGATCTCCGCGCGCGCGACCTCCAAGGTCACCTCGCCCCCTTTGGGCGTGAACTTGACGGCGTTGTCGAGCAGGTTGAGCAGCACCTGTCGCAGCCGTGCCTTGTCGCCGCGTACTTTGGGCAGGCGCGCCTCGATGCGATGCTCGAGCTGCACGCCCTTCTTGCTCGCGGCGGGCGACACGGTCCGCAGCACGTCTGCGAGGAGTTCGTCGGGGGCGACCGGGGCGAGCTTGAGCTGCACCTGGTCTTGCTCGAGCTTCGCCACGTCGAGCAAGCTCAAGATCAGCTCGAGCAGGTGATCGCCCTTGGCGCGCACGGTGTCGACGAACTCGCGCTGCGCCGGGTTGAGCTCGCCCGCCATGCCGCTCGCCAGCATCTCGGAGTAGCCGATGATCGAGGTGAGCGGCGTGCGCAGCTCGTGGCTCACCGTGGCCAGGAAGGTCGACTTGAGCCGATCGAGCTCCTTCAGCTTGTCGTATGCGTGCTGGAGCCTTTCGCTCTTCTCCGCGAGTTCGCGGTAATTCGCCTCGGCGCTCGCCAGGTGCATGTTGCTTGCGAGCAGGGCGCGATGCCCGCTGAACATGAGCGCTTC
>CAZYWR010001211.1:0-2271 GCA_964651185.1 uncultured Polyangiales bacterium | reverse complement strand
GCGGCAGCCTGAGCTGCTCGAGCTGCGCCTGGGGCAGCGCGGCGAGCGGGAAGTCCGACGCGGTCGCGCTGCGCGGCGCGCCGGCGCAGTGCTCCACCAGGGAGCGCACGTGCTCCGCGAAGCGCTCCAGCAGCGCCGCTGCGGTCGCCGCGCCGACCTGCTCTTCGCAAAAGCCGAACCCGACCGAGAGCACGCCGGACTCGATCATGGCGTTGACGTGGAGCGCGTACGCCAGCGGCAGCTGCGGGTCGACGTCGCTGCCCGCAGACTCGCGCGCGAAGCGGAACGGTCCATCGCTCGCGAGCGCCTGGTCGAATTGGCCGAGGTAGTTGAAGCTGACCTGCGCGCGCGGCAGCTGCGCCGCGCGCCGGCGCGTCTCGTCTGGCGCAGCGTAGCGCAAGAGCCCCCAGTGGAAGCCGCTGTGCGGCAGCGAGCGCAGCTGCTCCTTGACGTGCACCAGCGCGCGTCCGGCGTCCGGCTCGCGCGGCACCGACAACCACACCGGGAAGCGCGCGGTGAACCAGCCCACGGTGCGGCTGACATCGAGCTCGCCGACGCGATCTTCGCGGCCGTGGCCTTCGAGATCGATCAAGGCGCCGCGCTGTCCCGACCAGCCGGCCAGCGTCTGCGCGAGCGCGGTGAGCAGCAGCTCGTCGACCCGCATGCGGTACGCGCGCGGGGTCGCCTCGAGCAGGCGGCGGGTGGCCTCGGCGTCGAGCTCCCACGTCAGTTGGCGACGCTCGGGCGGCGCAGGGAGCTCGGTTTCGGCGAACGGCAGGCGCGTGGCGGAGGCGAGCTGCTCGCTCCAACGCACCAGCTCCTCGCGCACCGGCGCGCTCGCGCCGTAGGCGTGCAGCGCGCGCGCCCAGGCGCTCCAGGGCGTGTGGATCGGTGGCAGCGCGATCGCTTCGCCGCGTAGCGCGCGCGCGTACGCCTGCTCCAAATCCTCGAGCAAGATGCGCCAGGACACGCCGTCCACGGCCAGGTGGTGCACGGCGATCAACAGCCGCGCCTCGCCGCGAGGCAAGCGAAAGAGCGCCGCGCGCAGGAGCGGTCCACGCTGCGGGTCGAGGCCGCGCTGCACGCGCTCGCCCTCGCGCGACAGCGCGGCTCCGAGGTCGCTCTCGTGTTGTAGATCGATCACCTCGAGCGCGACCTGCGCGGGCTCGCTGCGCAGCTCCTGTCGCCAGCCGAAGGGCCGCGCCGCGTCGGGCGTGAAGCGCAGCCGCAGCGCGTCGTGACGCGCGACCAGCGCGTCGAGCGCGCGGGCGACCGCCGACTGCTCGAGCGGCTGCGCGCTGGCGAGCAACACCGACTGGTTGTAATGCGCGGGTCCCCAGGGATGGCGCTCGAAGAAGCGGGCCTGGATGGGGGTCAGCGGGAGCTCGCCCGCGACCTCCGCGTGCACCTTCCGGGTCGTCAGCGGCTTCGCGACACGCGCGCTCGCCTCGATCGTCGGGTGCTCGAACACCTGCTTCGGGGTCAGCTTCCAACCCGCCTCCCGCGCGCGCGCGAGAATCTGCAGACTCAGGATCGAGTCGCCTCCGAGCTCGAAGAAGTTGTCGGTGACGCTGATTTCGTCCCGCTTGAGCACCGCGCGCCAGATGCCCCACAGCACGGACTCGAGCTCCGTGCGCGGGGAGACGACCTCGCGCTTCGCCAGCTCAGGCTCCGGCAGGCCGCGGCGGTCCACCTTCCCGTTCGGCAAGAGCGGGAGCGCAGGCAAATGCACGTACGCAGACGGAACCATCCACGCTGGAAGCTTCGCGCTCAACCACGTCTGCAGACCGCCCAGCTCCACCTTCCCCGTCACGTAGCCGACCAGACGGCGAGACTCACCCTCCCCTTTCACCTCCACCACCGCCTCTTCCACCCCGGCGTACGAGCGAAGCGCGCTCTCGATCTCCCCAAGCTCGATTCGATACCCTCGAAGCTTCACCTGCGCGTCCGCGCGCCCCAGGAACTCCAGCGTCCCATCCGACCGCTCCCGCACCAGGTCGCCCGTGCGGTACATGCGTGCTCCGGCCCGCTCGGGGTCCGGCACGAACCGCTCCGCCGTCAGCGACGGCTGGCCGAGATAGCCGCGCGCCACGGTCGGACCGCCGATGCACAGCTCACCGATCCCGCCCGGCGCCACCCACGCTCCGCTGCGACCCACCACGCGCGCGGTCCGGCTCGCGAAGCGCCTGCCGATCGGCACGATCGCTTCTGCTGCGTCGCCCGTCTGCGTGTGGTGCCGCAACGCCGCCACCGTCGTCTCCGTCGGACCGT
>CAZYWR010001210.1:0-3401 GCA_964651185.1 uncultured Polyangiales bacterium | reverse complement strand
TCAGCCTGCGAGGCGCGGGCTCTCCGAGCCCGCGAGCCAATGCTCGAACTGGATGTGGTCGTCGACCACGAGCGGTTCACGCCGGCAGCGCGCGACGAAGGTGAGCCACGCGAACAGCTCGTGCGCTTTGCCCGAGCTCGGCGACACGGCCGCCGCGAGCCGCCGCTCGAAGCCCTCCCGCTCCTCCGGGCTGCGCGCGTAGCGTCCGAGCCACTCGCGCAGCGCGTCGGCGTGGGCCGAGGGCAGCCCCTGTGCCGACTCCTGGCCGGCGTGGAGGCGGTACACGCCGACCGGCGTGGGCGCGATCAACGCATCGTATTCGTAGGCGAGCCGGCCCAGGAGCGTCGTGTCGAGCAGGCCGCCCACGTTCGAAGCGAACCCACCGAGCTCGCGCACGCGTCGCAGGTTCAAGAGCGTGGAGCAAAACTTCGGCGTGTAGTGGATCATGGCCGCGAGGTCGCGCCGCTTCACGTAGCTCGCCAGATAGCGCTCGTATCTGAGGTAATACCAGCCGAAGGCGACGAAGCCGCAGTCTGCGCTGCGCGGATAGGCCGCGACGGCCTCGAAACCGGCCTTGGCCGCGGGCCGCACCAGGTAGTCGTCGTCCGGCAGGATCATCGCCCACGGCGTTTCAATCGCGTCCAGCGTGCGGTTGAAGCTGGGCGCGAAGTCCACCCGATCCGGAAACTCGATCACCCGAACCTTCGGGTGCGCCGTAATACGCTCGCGCAGCTCGCCACCCCAATTCCAAGGGCCGCCCTGGTGTCTGATCAGCACTTGCGAGACGCTCGGCGATTCGATGGGGATCGACGAGAGCGCCGTCTCGAGCATGCCAAGGCGATGCGGGCCGGAGAGGAGCACAGCGACGGTCAGCATGATGGGTCTTCTCTTCGGGGCGCACCAAAGATCGAGCAGCCATCCGCCAACGACGTACGAGCGGCGCGGTTTTCTGGGCGTTCCGAGCCAGGCAGCATAGACGCAGCATGCACAGCTCGCCAGTCTGGCGCCGGCCTGCGAACGGGAAATTTCCTGACCATGGTGACCTGAATCAGTGAGAGGCCGGCCTTCCCCACTGTGACTAGCGATTCGTGGCGGGGAGCACTTCGCCTCGCGCTTGTGGCGAATCTGGTTCAATCCGCAGAAAGGTGCCGATCAAAACGTAAAACAGCACGTAAACGGGGACAGCCAGCGAGCCTCCACACACGTTGAACAAGACGAAGAGCCCGACGCATACAGCAACACTCGGCCTGGCCTCGAAGAGGCAATAACTGAACAGCAGGAAGAACGACACGGTCGTGATCAGCCCGTACTCCTGCAAGAGCTTATTGATCGGCAACGTGACGGCCTCATTCCCGGCCTCGACCTGCGCTCCGGCGCCCATGCCGAAAAACAACGTATCGACGTCTTCGAACGAAGCGACCAACGCGTTGTACGGGACGACGAACCGGTAGTATCCGCTGGTTCCTGATTCCTGGATCTCACTGACGCGCGTGGCGACCTGGTCGAGCCAGCCCACCTGGAGGCCGATGATCGCCGCCACGACTGCAGCGAAGAACCCGCCGATCAACAGCCGCGGAGAGAGCCTCGGCAGCAGAAACGGCACCGTGCATGCAATCACGAGCAGGCCCGTGCCCGCGTACGTCAGCAGCAACGCCAATCCGAGCGTGACCATCCAGCTGATGCGCTTCAGGTGCTCGAACTCGATGATCAGCGCAATCGCCAGAAACTGCGAAACGATCGAGACTTCGAGGAAGAAGAACGCGTTCGGCTGAAAGACGCCGACCTTGTACCCCATCTCGCGCCAGTAGTTGAAGTTGGGGATGAGGAACTGCTCGGGGACCATCTTGTTCATGTCGGGCCACACATGGAAGCCCCAGATGCGTTGTGAAATCTGTTGCAAGAACACGATGACTGCGATGGCCAGCATGGCGGTTTGGAAAGACCGCATACACTTCAGGAACAACGCCCGATCGACCGCGTAGCGAAAAATGACCGGCAGATAGAGCGTGAGCACCAGGATCATGGACGTCATGGAGAACGTCTTTCCGTGGATGGTCTGGCTCAGCAGTGCGGACGCGAGGAACACGAGGTAGAGAACGAGCCGCGTCGGATGGATCTCGAGCTTGCCCTGCTGCACGGACAGGACGACCAGTCCGAGCAAATAGAGTGGAAGCGCCAGCGCCAAGACTTTGTCGCCCAGCGTAATGCCCAATTTCTGCAGGAAGACGAGCGAGATGACCTGGGCGGCAAAGAACGCATAAACGCCGCGCCGCTGTGCGTCCGCTTCACGTGCTTCGAGCTCTCGTAGCGCGATCTCCATGGCCGGTGCCTTACTCCTCCGGACAGCGCTGGTAGACATTCAGGCGGCGCATGAAGGGCAGCGGGTAATTTTGGAGGGGACGCATCGTGTCGCCGTCCACGCTCAGGGTTAACTGAACGCCCGCGCGCGTGCGCAGCTTGAGGGTGCCCGCGTTGTCGACGCGCCAGGTGCCGACCAGCCGATTGTTGTAGATGAAATAGCCATCCGCGATGAAGCGAAAAGCCAAAAAGCCGACGTCGCAACCGCCTTGATAATCGCGCTCAGGTTGGATCAACGCCCAACGCGTACCCACGAGCTTCACGGCCAAGGGCTGGAGCGGCCCGTCATCGAGCTCTTGGCCTCCGACTGGGGTGGTCCACCGCGCGAGGACGAGGCACGCGCCCAGCACCGCCGCGCCCACCCGCCAGCCGGGCCAGCGCTGCCAGACCGCTCGTGCGGGCCCCGACGCATCCATGCCGCGCGCCTCCACGGAGGCACAGGATACGCGCGAATCGCGGCCTGAACACGTAGGATTGTGTATCACGCTAGCCACGGCCGAGGCGCGACCACGCTTACGCCTCGGCCGCAGTCTGGACGCCCGCCCCGGGACGCAGCAGCTCACTGTAGATCTGCGCGGTCGTCTTCGCGATCGCAGGCCATTTCGGGATTTGGTCGCGCAGCCGCAGGAGCTCTGCGCTCATCTCCTGCCGCAGTGCGGGCTCGCACACGAGCTGCTCGAGCGCGCGTGCCAGCGACGCCGGGTCGTCTGCCGCGACGAGCCGGCCGTGCCGGCCGTCGACCAGCATCTCCGCGAACAGCCCGATGCCGGTGGCGACGATCGGCACGCCGAGCGCCAGGGACTTCATCAGGACCCCCGACGCGTCGATCTGGCGATAGGGGAACACGAGGATGTCCGCCGAAGCCAGCAAGGCATCCACATCCTGTTCCGCGACGAACCGGGGCTCGATACGCACCTGGTCAGCCATGTTCGCCTCGCGGATCGCCAGCTCGAGGGGGGCGAGATCGATGTATGGCTCGCCGACGTTACGGATGCGGCAACGCTTGCGAATCGCCGGATCCATCAAAGCGGCCGCGCGCACCA
>CAZYWR010001209.1:0-4673 GCA_964651185.1 uncultured Polyangiales bacterium | reverse complement strand
AAACGCGGTTCGGCTGGGTAGTAGACCGGCAGCTCCGCGGCCAGGTAAACGCGGCGCCGCTGGCGCGTGAAGTAACGGCGCAACACGTCGAGCGCGCGCGTCTTCGCTTTGAAGTGTCGATCCCCTTCGGGCGGCGACATCTCGGCTTCGGTCACCTCGCCCGGGAGCTCGGCCACCAGCGCCGCGCGTTCCGCCGGCGACAACGCTTCCCACTCCTCGACGCTCGGAGCCATCGGAAACCCAGCCGGACTGGTTGGCAAGGGGCGCATCGATTCCAGCCTGGCGGCGTTCGGCATGCGGGTCAAGGGACGTCGCGTAGTCGGCCGGCGTGCGTGTTCGTGTTCGGTGAGCGGCCCATCAGAACCAGCCGACGAACGCGCTCGGAAGCTGCGCATCGCCCGCGTCGAGCTCGGCGGTCATGGGGGCATCGGCTTGGGCTGAGACGCCAGCTTCGGCGAGCACGTCCATCTCAGGGCCGCGGCTGGCCTGCGCGCTGTTCGATGTGCAGGCCGACGCGGCGGTTCTTGGTGCGGTTTTCGTCGTTGTCGTTCGGGACGAGCGGGCGCTCGGGACCGTAGCCTATCGCGCGCAGACGCTTGGGCGCGATGCCGCGCCTGACGAGCGCTTGCATGACCGCCTCGGCGCGCGCCTGCGACAGGCGCTTGTTGTGCGCGAGCGTGCCGGTGTCGTCCGTGTGGCCTTCCACCGAGACGCGCTCGATCTCGGGGTGCTCGCGGAGCAGACGCGCGACCTCGTCGAGCATCGGGTCCGAGCGCTCCTCGATCTGCGCGCTGTTCTTGGCGAAGAACACGGGCTGCGGCAGCTCGATCGTCTCTTGCGTGATCACGACCTGCGGCGGCGGCGGTGGGCAGCCTGCCGCTTCGCTCACGCCGGGCTCGTTCGGGCAGCGGTCGTCCCGATCGGCGATGCCGTCGTCGTCGTTGTCGCTGTCGTTGCAGCCGTCGTCGTCGTTGAAGCCGTCGCGGTCTTCGGCCTCGTCCGGGCAGCGGTCGCTGAGGTCGCCCACGCCGTCGCCGTCGTTGTCGAGCTCGGGACAACCGTCTTCGTCTTGGAAGCCGTCGCGATCTTCGGGCTCGCTCGGGCAGCGATCGCGCGCGTCGAGCACGCCGTCGCCGTCGTTGTCGGGATCGGGGCAGCCGTCTTCGTCTTGGAAGCCGTCGCGGTCTTCGGGTTGTTGGGGGCAGTGGTCTTCTTTGTCGGGGATGCCGTCGCGATCGTCGTCCGGCGGGCGCAAGTGCGAGAAGCTCAACGAGGCGAACACGCGATAACGCGGCTGGCCAATCCCGCGCACGATGCCGGGGCCGGCGCCTGCTTGCGCGATCCAGCCGGCGCGGCGAAAGCGCAGGCCGAACAGGCCTTCGGTCGGCGCGTTGGCTTTGTTGAGGCCGCCGGCGAGCACGTTGAACTGCGTGTCGATTTCCGCCAACGCGCTCAGGTCGCCGACGATCGGCACGTCGCCGCCCACGCCGATGCGCAGCATGTCGTCGACGCGGCCGCCGATGATGTCGGCGCGCTGGCGCACCAGGTAGCCGACGTTCATCGCGATCAGATCGCCGCGCTTGCTGCGATAGTCCGCGCTCACGCGCGGCTCGACGCGGAACGGCTCGCCCGCGTAGTAGCGCTCTTTGCCCGTGGGGATCGAGATCGGGGCGAGCAACGCGAGCGCAAAGCCGCGCTCCCCGCCGAAGAGCTGCACGCGCGGGATCAAGCGCAGATCGCCGAGCGCGATCTTCGTGGAGGGCATCACCACGGCGGCCAGGGCCGGAGGTGCGCCGCCCTCGAACCGGCTGCCGCGCGACACGCGATGGATGGGCAAGGAGACGCCGACGTCGAAGCGCTTCCAAAGACCGACCGCGCCCATCAGCTGGAGCGTGCCGATCGAGCCGACCAGCTCGGCGAGGGTGTTGCCTTGCCGCGCGTTTTCGAGCGAGAGCGGCTTGCGCCCGTAGTCGGCGAAGGCGCTCAGCGTGTAGGAGCGCGGCGTGAGCGTGCGCGCGCCCGACACCGCGAGCACGGAGCCTTCGACGAACGGCGTGGGCTCGAAGGACTCCACGTCAAAGCGGTCGTCCGCGCGCACCGGAGTCGAACGCAGGAGCAGGGACAGCAGGATGAGCGCGAGCGCCCGAAGGAACGCGAGACGCAGGCTGTGAGAGCTGTTCCTGTGCATCCAATCCTCGTCCTTGTCCAGCTGCCCGCGTCTCCAGTTCGTTGACCTAGGCTGCCTGCCTGCGGCGGCGGCGGACGCAGGCGATCGCGAGACCAAAGGCTGTCCAGCCCAGCGTGCCGGGGCCGTCGCCGCCAGGCGCGGAGCTGCAGCCGCCGCTCCCGCCGCTGACGAGCACGCTGTCCTCACACAGGTCCTGCGTGCTCTCGACCTCTTCAGGCTCGAGGATGCCGTCGCCCGCGATGCCGCCCGGCTGACCGTCGTCGTGCCCGCTGGTGACGCGGATGCCGCCGTTTTTGCAGCCGTCGGCGTCCGTCAGTTTGCGCGTCTCGACCAAGATTGAAGGCGCGCCGCAGATCGGGTTCGAGCTCTGCACCTCGCTGTCTTCGAGCACGCCGTTGCCGTTGACGTCGATGCCGGTCTCGACCAGCACGCCGCCGAGCCCGCACTGCGCGGAGCCGGCTGCGAGCGTCGTGCTGCGCACGGCGAGGCCGTCGCCGTTGCACAGCACCTGCGTGCTGTCGACTTCGGCGTCGTCGAGCACTCCGTCGCCGTTGTCATCGAGGCCCGATTGCAGCTGCGTGCCGCCAGTCACGCACTTGGCCGGATCGGGAGGGAGTGTGGTGCTGCGCGTGAGCGAGGAGCGCCCGTTGCAGACGTTCTCGGAGCTCGAGACCTCGTCGTCGTCGAGCACTCCGTCGCCGTCCTGATCGACGCCGCCCTTGACCTGCACCCCGCCCGCCGCGCACACGGCAGGATCTGGCGTGAGCGCGGCCACGCGGATGAGCGCATTGTCACCGTGGCAGACGTCGTCGCTGTGGCTGACCTCGGCGTCGCTGAGCGTGCCGTTGTTGTCGGCGTCGATGCCCACGCGCACGGTGATCCCGCCGTCGGGGCAGCGCGTCGGATCGGGCGCGAGCACGCGCGTCTCGACCAGACTGCCGAGGCCGTTGCACACGTCTTCGCTCGCGGTGATCTCGCTCGCGTCGAGCGCGCCGCTGCCATCGAGGTCCACGCCTGCGTCGATCCGCACACCGCCGCTCAAGCACGCGGCGGGATCGGGCGCGAGTGTGGTGGTCGCGAGCAACGAGCCGAGGCCGTCGCACACGACTTGCGTGTCGGCGGTTTCGGTCGGGTCGAGCGAACCGTCCCCGTTCTCGTCGGTGCCGGTGGAGACGCGCAGGCCGCCGGTCGGGCAGACCGCCGGATCGCGCGCGAGCGCGGTGGTCGCGACCAGACTGTTCAGGCCATGGCAGACCGTCTGACTCGCGCTGAGCTCGCTCGGGTCGAGCGCGCCGTTCCCGTCTGCGTCCGTACCCCCTTGGATGAGCGTGCCGCCGGTCGGGCAGACCGCCGGATCGGGTGCCAAGGTGCTGGTGGTGATGCGCGTGTCGAGGCCGTTGCATACGACCTGCGTGGCGTCGACTTCGCTCGCGTCGAGCACGCCGCTCCCGTTCTTGTCGGTGCCGGCGCGCACCTGCAGGCCGCCGTTCGGGCACACCGCCGGATCGCGCGCCAGCGAGCTGGTCGCGACCAAGCCGTGCAGGCCATGGCAGAGCACCTGACTGACTGTGACTTCGCTCGGATCGAGCGTGCGGTTGCCATTGGCGTCGACCCCCGCTTCGAAGCGCGTGCCGCCGGTCGGGCAGACTGCCGGATCGGGCGTGAGCGTGGTGGTCGACGTGACCGAGTTCAGGCCGTCACACAAGGTCGCGGTGCCGTCGATCTCGGCGCCGTCGAGCGTGCCGTTGCCGTTGTCGTCGAGGCCCATGTCGAAGCGCGAGCCGCCCGTCGGACACACGCTCGGGTCCGGCGCGAGCGTGGTCGGCGAGACCAGACTGTGCAGACCGTTGCAGACGCTCTGACTCGAGCTGACTTCGCTCGCGTCCAGCACGCCGCTTCCGTCGCGGTCGAGCCCCACGTTCAGGCGCGCGCCGCCGCTCGGGCACACGCCCGGGTCGGGCGCGAGCGCGCCCACGCTGATCAGCGAGTTGTTGCCGTGGCACACCGCGCGTTGCGCGGTGACCTCACCCGCGGCGAGTGTGCCGTCGCCATCGCGATCTACGCCCGTGCGCACGCTGATGCCGCCGGCCGGACACACCGACGGATCGGCCGCGAGCGCGCTGGTCTCGACCAGACTGCCAAGCCCGTTGCAGATCGCTTCGTCGGCGTCGACCTCGGACGCATCGAGCACGCCGTTGCCGTCGTCGTCGACGCCCATCTGCACGCGCGAGCCGCCCGTCGGGCACACCGCCGGGTTCGCGGCCAACGTGGTCGTCGACACCAGCGTACCCAAGCCATTGCACACGACCTGCGTCGCGCTGACCTCGGACGCGTCGAGCGCGCCGTCGCCGTTGCGATCGGTGCCGCTCTCGACGCGCGCGCCGCCCGTCGGGCACACCGAGGGATCCCGCGCGAGCGGCGTCATCGCGATCACGCTGTGCAGACCGTTGCAGATGTTTTGGCTGACGCGGACCTCGCCCGCGTC
>CAZYWR010001208.1:0-4244 GCA_964651185.1 uncultured Polyangiales bacterium | reverse complement strand
AGCGCAATATGGTCGAACAAACCGAGGGAGAGGGCACGCAGCACGCTGCCTACGCGAACGCCGGCCGGACCATGGCGCACGGCGCGCAGTAGGATCGAGAGCTGCGGCGGCAGCAATGATTCGGCGTACGGATCTTGGCAGGCGCCCGAGAGCACCGGGTCATGGCTGGCGAAGGCACGCGTGAACGCCACGTAGGCCGCGGTCGCGCTCGGCAGCTTCTCTCTCATCCGGGCTCCTTCTTTTGGGGGGAGCGCGCACTATACAGCGCGGTCCGTCCTATCCGTGTGCTGGCGAACGCTGTCGCGTCGCCGCGCGCGCCGCTGCGTTCGCCGCGTCCTTGGGGAGCACGGCCGCTCGGACGGGCGCGCTTCGACGCTTTGCGCCCGTTCGTGTAGAAAACGGTATGAGCTCGCGTTTTGGCCGGCTATTCAGCGTGACTACCTTCGGCGAATCGCACGGCGGTGCCGTCGGTGTCGTGGTCGACGGTTGCCCGGCCGGCCACCAGCTCGACGTGGCGCAGATCCAAGCCCAACTCCATCGCCGCCGTCCGGGCCAGAGCGCGCTCACGAGCCCGCGCAACGAGCCCGACCAGGTCGAGATCCTGAGCGGCTTCGATCTCGAGAGCGGCCAGACCCTCGGCACCGCGCTGGCCATGGCGGTGCGCAACCAGGATCAGAAGAGCAAAGACTACGGCAACCTCGCCGAGCTGTTCCGGCCGTCTCACGCCGACTACACGTACGAGGCGAAGTTCGGGCTGCGCGCGGTGGCGGGCGGCGGGCGCGCCTCGGCGCGCGAAACCATCGGACGCGTCGCGGCTGGCGCGCTAGCCGAGCAGTTGCTCGCGCGCTGGGCGGGGATCGAGATCGTCGCCTGGGTGGCGAGCGTCGCCGACGTTGCGGCTGCGCTCCCGGACGAGCAGGCGGTCACGCGCTCCGAGGTCGACGCCACCGACGTGCGCTGTCCCGATCTGCGCGCGGCGCCCCGCATGATCGAGGCCATCGAGGAGGCTCGCAAGGCGCGCGACAGCGTCGGCGGCGTGGTGCGCTGTGTCGTGCGCAACGTCCCACCCGGCCTCGGCGAGCCGGTATTCGACAAACTTACGGCGGACTTGGCCAAAGGCGTGATGAGCCTGCCAGCGACGCGCGGCTTCGAAATCGGCGAAGGCTTCGCGGCTACGCGCATGCGCGGCTCGCTGCACAACGATCCGTTCTATCGCGATGGCGAGCGCGTACGCACGCGCACCAACCACAGCGGCGGCGTGCAGGGCGGGATCAGCAACGGCGAGCCGATCCGCTTCGCCGTCGCGTTCAAGCCGGTGGCGACCATCTTCTTGCCGCAAGAGACCGTGACGCGCTCCGGCGAGGCGGTGACCTTCCAGGCCAAAGGCCGCCACGATCCGTGCGTGCTGCCGCGTGCGGTGCCCATGGTCGAGGCCATGGCAGCGCTGGTGCTCGCCGATCACATGCTGCGCCAGCGCGCGGCGCGTTTGTAAGCGGCGCACCCACGCCCGCATCGCTCGAGCCCGCGCTGTCGTGCCGGAGGGGGAGCCACCGTGAGCGTGGTCGTCCGTGGCTCGCCGAGCACGAACTGCGAGCGGCGCGCCGTTGCGGGCCCGCGGGCGCTCGGGCACGATGCGAAGCCGAGCTCGAGTTTTGCTCGCGCGGGGGAGCCGCGCGCATCCAACCTGACGAGGTCGTGGTCATGACGATTACCAGCCCGACGAGTGGGAGCAGCAAGAGTGGCAAGCTCGACGTGCGCAGCCCGCTGACCGGGGAGCTGCTTGCCACCTTGCCGGCGCACGGCGCCGAAGAGATCAACGCCGCCGTGGCGCGCGCGCGGCCCGCGGCCGACGTGTGGGGCGCGCTCAGCTTCAAAGAGCGCCGCGCGCACCTGCTCGACTATCGGCGCGAGCTCGTGCGGCGCATGGACGAGATCATCGACATCGTGCACCGCGAAAACGGCAAGACGCGGGCCGACGCTGCGCAGGAGCTCTTGCTGGTGCTCAACCACCTGACGCACGCGGCCAACCGCGCCGAGCAGCTGCTCAAGCCGCGCACCGTGAGCTCGGGGTTGCTCGCGAACTTCCGTTCCCGCGTCAGCTACCATCCATACGGCGTGATCGGCGTGATCGGCCCCTGGAACTATCCGCTGCACACGCCGATGGGCTCGATCAGCTACGCGCTCGCCGCCGGAAACGCGGTGGTGTTCAAGCCGAGCGAGCTGACGCCGCTCAGCGGAAAGCTCTTGGTCGACTGCGCGCAGGCGGCGATTCCGATCCCGGATGTCGTGCAGCTCATCACCGGTTACGGAGACGCAGGCGCGCTGCTCGCGCGCGCGAAGGTGGACAAGGTCGCGTTCACCGGTTCGGCGCCCACCGGGCGCCGGGTGTTGGCCGCCGCGGCTGACAACCTCACACCCGTGCTGCTCGAACTCGGCGGCAAAGCGCCCGCGATCGTCGCCGCCGACGCGGACCTCGACCGCGCGGCGACCAGCATCGTGTTCGGCGCCTTCATGAACGCCGGGCAAGCCTGCATCGCGATCGAGCGGGCGATCGTCGTGGATACGGTGTACGAGGCCTTTCTCGAGAAGGTGGTCGCGCGCGTGCAAACGCTCAAAGTGGGCGGTGACGAACAGGCGCACTACGGCGCGATCACGCTCGAGCGCCAGATCGAGCGCGTGCGCGAGCACGTGCTCGACGCGCTCGAGAAGGGCGCGCGCGCCGTGGTCGGCGGGCTCGATTCGTTCATGGGTCGTTTCATCGAGCCGATCGTGCTCGCTGACGTCACGCCCGCGATGAAGGTGATGCGCGAAGAAACCTTCGGCCCCGTGCTGCCCGTGATGAAGGTGACGAGCCTCGACGAGGCCGTACGCGTGGCCAACGACTCGAGCTTCGGCCTGGGCTCCGCGGTGTTCACGCGACACGGCGGCGAGCAGCTCGCTGAACGCGTCCGCGCGGGCATGACCTCGATCAACGCCGTCGCGGCGTACGCGGCCATTCCGGGTCTTCCCTTCGGCGGCGTGGGCGAGTCCGGCTTCGGGCGCATCCACGGTGACGAGGGCTTGCTCGAGTTCGTGCGCGTGAAGGCGAGCGCGTACGAGCGCTTTCCGATCGCCGCGCTGGGCTTGAGCTTCGGCGACCCCGCGCGCGCGCTCAGCCAAACGCGCGCGACCATCCGCGCGCTCTATGGCGGCAGCGCGCTCGACCAAGTGAGTCAGGTCGTTCACACGCTTTTCCGGCGCTGACTTTTTTGTCGCTGCGCTCGACGTCATCGCGGCTTCGAGGGCATACGGTGACGTTTTCGAAATTGTGGCGCGCATGAAAAGGCGCGCCGTTTTGAGCGCGGACGATAATCGTCAGCGCGCTCACGACGAACGCGCGTGCACGTGTCCGGCGTGCCCTTCGGTGCTGCGCGCAGGGCGCGCGTGCGCCGTGGTACGCGCTCCGGCCCAAGGATCTCACCTCCGCTGGCAATGAAGGCTCAACTCGGTCGATGCGCGATTCGTCGCGAGTCGACGCGCGCGCTGGCGCGGCGCGAGCGACATACAGAGGAGGAAGCGCAATGAAGAAATGGATACTCAGCTCGCTCGCCGCGCTGTGGCTCGGCACCAGTGCCTGCGGTGACGACGGTTCCAAGGATCACGACGACGAGGCGACTGGGACCAACAGCAGTACGGAAGCCGATGGCGGAGTCGTCGCGACGCCGGAGTCCGACGGCGCAGTGCCGGGCTTCCCCGGCTTTCCTGGGATCGGTGGCGACGGCGGGATCCCTGGTTTTCCCGGCTTTCCAACGGGTACAGCGCATGACGGCGGCGCGGCCAGCGGCGGCTTCCCAGGCTTCGGGGGCGACGGCGGCTTCGCGTTTCCCGGTGCGGGCGGCGGCTTCCCTGGCTTTCCAGGCTTTGGCGGCGACGGTGGCTTCGCGTTTCCGGGCGCCGGCGGCTTTCCTGGCTTTGCTGGCTTCGGAGATGGCGGCTTTACGTTCCCGGCCTTTCCTGGCTTCGGGGATGGCGGCTTCACGTTCCCCGGCGGCGGGTTCGGGGGCGGCTTCGGCGGCGGCGGTCGGGGCGCCCCTTAGTTCCGCCTAGTTCCGCCGCGCGGCGTAGCGCGGGGTCGTGCATGCGCCGCGCGGTCTCTTGACGCGCTTCAGGCTCCGGGCATCAATAGGGGACGCGCGACGGCAGTATCCGCCGCGCGTCCCGCGAGACGGGGGTAGCCGTCCCGCACACCGGAGCAAGGAAGCATG
>CAZYWR010001207.1:0-2335 GCA_964651185.1 uncultured Polyangiales bacterium | reverse complement strand
CTCGGCCTGGGCGCGCTCGTTCGCCTGCGACGATATGAGCGTGCTGATCGTGTGTCGCGGGCCGATCCGCAAAGAGGCGATCGACGTGTTCCGCGAGATGGGCATGCGCGACGTGGGCATCTTGCTCTCGGAGCGCGACAGCATCGTCTACCCGCGCGCGCTCGCGCCCGAGCTGCGCGTGCTCGATCCCAAGTACGTGCACCGCGTGCCCGACTACACGGGCGCGACCAAAGAGGAGCGACAGCAGCGCGTGCAGCAGATGATCGAGATCTGCCGCGAGCACGGCTACAAGTACGTGTTCGCTGGCTACGGCTTCATGGCCGAGGACGCAGACTTCGTGCGCGCGCTCGAACATGCGGGGCTCACGTTCATCGGCCCTTGCTCGTACACGCAGGAAGCGGCGGGCAAGAAGGACGAGGCCAAGCGCACCGCGCTCGAGAACGAAGTGTCGGTCACGCCCGGCGTCAACAACGCCACCGCGCTCTTGCTCCTGCGCAAGCACAAGGACCGCGCCGGGCTCGAGAAGCTCGCCAAGGCCGAAGGGCTGAGCGTGCCGGGGCTCTCCGATGCCAAACTCCCGCTCGAAGAGCTCGCCGATCAGGTGCTCGCGGCCAGCTACGCGCGGGGCATCGACCTCTACAGCATCGAGGAGCTGGGCGCGGTGCTGCGCGATGAAGCCGCCAAGATGCTCGGCGAGTACAAGGGCAGCCGCGTGCGGCTCAAAGCCATCGGCGGCGGCGGCGGCAAGGGCCAGCGCATCCTCGACGACCCAGCGAAGGTGCCGGGGCTCGTGCGCGAGATCCTGCAAGAGGTCAAGGCCACCGGCGTCGGCGACAACAAGAACATCCTGCTCGAGCTCAACATCGAGCAGACCCGGCACAACGAGATCCAGGTGCTCGGCAACGGCGAGTGGTGTGTGACGCTCGGCGGCCGCGACTGCTCGCTGCAGATGCATGAGCAGAAGCTGTTCGAGGTGTCGGTCACGCAGGAGGCGCTCGAGGCTGCGGCCAAGCGCGCGCACGCTGAGGGGCGCGACGGCGAGGCCAAGTCGCTCGAGACGGATCTGGCCACGCTACGCCGCATGGAGGCCGAAGCCGAGCGCTTCGGGCGCGCGGTCAAGCTCGACTCGGCGTCGACGTTCGAGTGCATCGTCGAGGGGGCGCGTCACTTCTTCATGGAGGTGAACACGCGCATCCAGGTCGAGCACCGCGTGTCGGAGCTGTGCTACGCGCTGCGCTTCAGCAACCCCGAAGACGCGAGCGACTTCTTCGACGTGCACTCGTTGGTCGAGGCGATGGCGCTGATCGCCAAGCACCGCGGCCGGCTGCCGAAGCCCGCGCGCGTCCTACGCGAAGGCGCGGCGGTCGAGGTGCGCCTGAACGCCACCGATCGCTCGCTCTCGCCGCACGCGGGCGGCGTGATGGTGTCGTGGTCGGACGCGATCGAGGGCGAGATCCGCGACGACCAGGGGATCTCGCTGAAGAACACGAGCACCGGCCTGTTCATGCGCTACCGGCTCGCGGGCGCCTACGACTCGAACATCGCGCTCTTGCTCGCCACCGGCAGAGATCGTCGCGAGAGCTATGCGCGCTGCTACGAGATCTTGCGGCGCACCACGCTGCGCGGGCAAGACCTGGCGACGAACCTGGAGTTCCACGTCGGCTTGGTGAGCTGGTTCTGGGCCAACGGCGTGTGGTCGAAGCCGACCACCAAGTTCGTGGTGCCGTATCTGAATTTGGTCGGCCAACTCAAGCGAGAGGCTGCGGGCATCGATCTCGAGTACGCGTTTCAGCGCGTGGCCAAGGCGGCGCTCGCGCGCGCCGAAGCGGGCGGAAAGGGCGCGCTCGAGGCCACCAAGAAGGCGCTCGAGCTCAAGGAGACCTTGCTCGAGCGGCCGCTCGCGAGGCTGATGGAGGAGCCGCATTTCCTGTCTGCCTGGTTGAGCGCGCACAAGGCCGACTTCGCGTACGAAGGCGAGCGTGTGGTGTGGATGAAGAACCCGGTCGAGGTGCTGGCCGAGACCTACCACTTGTTGCACATGGAGTTCTCCGAAGGCGCGCCCGCGGCGCACGTGATCTGGACGCACGATCACGAGCTGCTCGAGCGCGCGCTCGGCTTCTACCGCACGCTCGGCGCGCGCGCCGCGAACACGGACTTCGCCAAGCTCGACGCGGCGCTGCGTGCGCCCAAGCCGTCGTTCGGCTTCGACGAGGCGACCTGGCTCCGCGTGCGCGCGGCGCCCCCGGGGCCCCAGCGCGGCCGGGAGATAATGTAGCTGCTCCCGGAGAACGCGAAGCGGGGCGGCTTCTACGACCAGAAGGTGGGCGCGGCCATG
>CAZYWR010001206.1:0-3770 GCA_964651185.1 uncultured Polyangiales bacterium | reverse complement strand
GCAGGTGCGGCCGCGCGCCCGAGCCGCGCTATAAGTCGGCCGTGTCTCGCGGCTACCGCGCCGGGCTCGCGCTGCTCTTCGCCCTCGCCGGCTGCGCTGCACCGCGCCCGGGCAACCGGCGCGGTCCGAACGACGTGAGCGCACTTGCGTCGGTCGACGCGGGCGAGCGACACCAGGTCGACGCGAGCGCGCGCGATCGGTGGGACGCGCTCAGCGGGCGCTACCTCGAGGAGAGCTTCGCGCGCGATCCGGGCTTTGCGGCGATGCAAGGAAGGCACGAGCGCGACGGCGAGATCATCGATTACTCGGCGTCGGCCGTGGCGGCGTGGATCGCCGCGCTGCACGATTTTCGAAGCCAGGCCGAGGCGATCGATCCGGCGGGACTCGACGACGCGCGGCGCTTCGAGCGCGAGTACCTACTCGCCAACGTGGACGCGGGCCTGTTTTGGAGCGAGCGGCTGAAGGAGCACGAGCGCAATCCGTTCGTGTACACGAACGCGGTGGATCCGAGCGTGTACCTCACGCGCGCCTACGCGCCGCTCGAGCGCCGGCTCGCTGCGTTCGCGCGTCATGCGCGCAATATCCCGCGCGCGATCGAGCAGATGATCGCGAACCTGCGCACGCCGCTCCCGCGGCCGTTCGTCGAGGTGGCCCTGTCGGTCCTCGGCGGGCTGGTGCCCTATCTCGAGCGCGATGTGCCGCCGATTTTTTCCGGTGTGGCCGATGCGAAGGCGCAGGAGGAGCTGCGCGCGGCCAGCGCGCGGGCGATCGCGGCGCTGCGCCAGGCCGTAAGCTGGCTCGAAGCGCAGAAGCCGAGCGCGAACGACGCCTTCGCGCTCGGTCCCGCGCTGTTCCAGGAGCTCTTGTGGGCGACCGAGCGGGTCGACACGCCGCTCGACACGCTGCGCGCGGTAGGGCTTCGCGATCTGGAGCGCAACGAAGCGGCGCTGCGCGAAGCATGCGCCGCGCTCGCGCCGAAGCGCACGCTCGCCGCCTGCGCCGCCGAGGTCACCGCGGACAAGCCGAAGGAAGGACCCGTGCAGGCTGCACGCGAGCAGGTGGTGCTGCTCAAGCGCTTCGTCGCCGAGCGCGGGTTCGTGTCGATCCCCGGGCCGGAGGAGGCGCGCGTCGAAGAGGCTCCGCCTTACAAGCGCTGGAACCAGGCCTATATCGAGATCCCTGGACCTTACGAGCGCGAGCTGCCGTCCATCTATTACATCGCGCCGCCGGACCCGCGCTGGAGTCGAGAGGAGCAGCGCGCCTACGTACCAGGGCGCATGGACCTGTTGTTCATCTCCGTGCACGAAGTGTGGCCGGGCCACTTCCTGCAGTTCCTGCATGCGAACCGGGTCGCACGTCCGTTCGGGCGCGTGTTCGTGGGCTACGCGTTTGCGGAGGGCTGGGCGCACTACGCAGAGGAGCTCGCCTGGGAAGAGGGGCTCGCGGGCGGCGATCTCAAGGCGCACGTCGGTCAGCTGCTGAACGCGCTCTTGCGCGACGTACGCTTCGTGAGCGCGATCGGCCTGCACACCGAAGGCATGCGCGTCGGGGAGTCGGAGCGGCTGTTTCGCGAGCGCGCGCTGTGCGACCCGGGCAATGCCCGCCAGCAGGCCGCGCGCGGGACCTTCGATCCCGCTTACCTGAACTACACCCTCGGGAAGCTGATGATCCGCAAGCTGCGCGAGGATTGGACGGGAGCGCGCGGCGGACATGCCGCCTATCGCGCTTTTCACGACCGCTTGCTCTCGTTCGGCGGTCCGCCGCTGCCGCTCGTGCGCGAGGCCATGCTCGGTGAGCGCGCGCACGCGCTCTGAGCACAGCCGTCAGTTGCTGATCGGCGTGCGCTGGCAGTCGTCGTCCAGCGCCGTGGGCTCGCCCGTCTGCACGACGTCGAAGTCGGTCGGCTGGAGCGCGCTGAGATCGCGGGTATCGAGCAGGCCGTCCCACTTATGCGCGGTGAACCGGTCGCTCTGGGCCGTGAGCGCGATGCTACCGCCGTCGGCTAGCACCATGCCGTACTGCTGGAGGGCGCGCGCCACCGCGCGCGCGCCGTCGCTCGGCAGGGAAGCGAGGTCGAAGTTCGCGCGCAGCCGCCAGCGCGAGCCGTAGATGGGCGCGTCGGCCGGGCCGCTGGGCGCGCCCGCGTGGGTGCCGGGATGCTGATAGGTCCCGGCGCGCATGCGCTCGTTCGGCAGGATGAAGCGGATGGCGTGATCGATCTTGCCCGCGGCGACCTCGTCGGCGCTGAACAGGAGCGGCGCGATCGGCAGGCCCGCCGCGTCGGCGCTCGTGCACTGCTCGCCGCGCCCTTCGGGGCCGTACACGCGCGTCATGTCCCAGATCGCGGCGCAGCCGCCCGCGAAGCCGCTCGTGCTGAGATTGGCGCGCCACATCTCGTACAGGCGGCCGTGCGCCGCATCCACCACGATCAGATGACAATCGCCGTTGTGCGTGCAGGCGTAGCCGCTCTCGCCCTCGAGCGCGCCGCCGGCGGGGACAGGGAAGGGCGCGGGATCGCAATCCGGCTGGTAGAAGTCGCGGCTCGGCGTGAAGCTACGCCGCGGCGTATCGGCGGCGGCGGCGAGCACCTCGATCGAGAAGTCGATGCGCATCTCTCCGGTGCCGAAGCCGCCGTTGTCCTGGAGCCAACGCGTGATCGTGGTCGAGTCGGGGTCGAGCGCGGCGCTGTCGATGCGCTGGTACATGAACGCGCCGTCGGGAAAGTAGCGGCCCGCCTGCGGGGCTTCGGCAGTGCTCGCGTCGCTCAGCGCGCTGGCGGCATCGCTTCCCGCGCTAGCTGCGTCGCGGGCGCCGCCGGAGGCGTCGGCGGGTGCAGCGTCGCGCGAGCTCCCTGCGTCGTCAGGTAGGCGCTGGGCTGCGTCGCCCGAGCTGGCGTCTGCAGCGCTGCGCCCGGTATCGCCAGCGCTGCAGCCGAACACCGAGAGCGCGGCGTAGACGGCGACACACGCGCAGCGCGAGCTGCGTGCCGGCCGATCGGCGTCCACCGAACGCACGGTAGCGCTGCGCTGGTTGTTCATGCCCCGATGCTATCAGGCAGTGCAAAAGAGCGCGCGTGCCGCGCTCATTGCGGGGGCCTCAGGTCAGCCAGCACACGATCGGTACGCCCACCGCCAGCACGATCAGCGTCGACGCGACGCCGAAGCGCAGATACTCGAAGAAGCCGAGCTCGTGGTGCGCGCGCGCGCGCTCCGCGACGATCAGGTTGGCGACCGATCCGAGCAACGTGAGATTGCCCGCCACCGTGCTGACGAACCCGAGCAGCGCAAAGCCGCGCTCCGCATTGCCGAGCTGCGCGAGCCATGGGCCTGTCAGCATCACGAGCGGCACGTTCGAGAACAGGTTCGAACCGATCAAGGTGTAGCCCGTGAACCAGGCGACGCCGTGCGCCGTCTCGAGGGCGAGGTGGGGGTGCGCGAGCTGCCAGGCTGCTCCCGGAAGGCCGGTGCGAGCGAACGCGCCTACCACGACGAAGAGCGCCGCGAAGAACACGATCAACGCCCAGTCGATGCGCGCGAAGAGCTCCGCCGGCTCGCGGCGCTCCAGCAGGATCAACGCGACCACGCCCGCCCAGGTCGTGAAGGCCAGCTGCAGGCCCGCCACGTAGCCGATGGTCACGAGCAGCGCGATCCACACGGGCGCGCGGCGTACGGATGAGGCCTCGGAGACAGGCTCGACGCGGGGCGCAGGGGAGGCGAGCGCGTCCGCAACTGTGAAGCGCAGGAGCGCCGCGTTGGCGGCGAGCCCCGCCA
>CAZYWR010001205.1:0-2231 GCA_964651185.1 uncultured Polyangiales bacterium | reverse complement strand
GCGCGAAGTAAAGCTCAAGTGCCCGGCCAGCTCAGAGGTAAGGTGCTCGCAAGGTCCGCGGATGACCTCGCAGTCTCCGACCAGCATGCTACTTATGTCGCCGGCGCACGGAGCGGAAGGCACTCCCCCCGCTCCAAAGCGAACCACGACCTCGCAGGCGAGGACCAGCGTGGTACCATGCGGCGATGCGTCTGTTGTATGCCATGGCGCTCGTGAGCGCCTGTGCGCCGGCGGTGCCGCTGCCGGAGGGCGTACGCTGGAGCTCGCCACACTTCGTGTATCACGCGGAATTGGCAGATGAGGACACCTGCGCCGGCATCATGATGACCTTGGAGCAGCACTTCGCGCAGACGCAGCGCACACTTGGCTTCTCTTGGCCCGAGGGGCGCACCCTCGACTACTACAAGTTCCGCTCGCACGCGGCGCTCGCCGGCAGCGAACAATGCCCACCCGGAGCCGACGCATGCTTTCTACAAGATCGCGTCATGACGTCGTCGGCGTTCGATCGGCATGAGCTGGTACACGCGTATCTCGCGCCGACCGGACTTCCTACGCCGCTCATCATGGAAGGGATCGCGGAGGTGTTGTCTTGCGATGGTTCGGTCCCCGCAGCTCCTGCGCCGCCCATCGGGTTCGATGATCCGTCTCTCTACGGTCGGTACCTGCCGGAGGATGCCGCGATCTATCGTTGGGGCCAACAGTTCGTGGCCTATCTCGTCCAGACCTATCCGTCCCCTCAGTTCTTGGAGCTCTACCAGAAGAGCCAGCTCGTCGATTCGCCGGCGGACTTTGCGCGCGCGTTTGCCTCCGTGTACGGCACTTCGCTCGATCTCGCGTGGCAGGCGAGCGGCGCGGCCGAGGGCCCGGGTCGCGCCTGTCTCTTCGACTGGGAGTGCAGCGGAGTACCGGTCAGCCTCGACGGCACAGCGGCCTCGCTCGATCGCGTTTGCGACCAACGAGATCGTTTTCGCACGCTGGAGCTGGAGAGCGCGGCCACGGTCGAGCTGCGCGCGTCGCCCGAATTCGCCTACGTGCGTAGCTGCAACGGGAGCCAGGCCGCCCCGGGCGAACAAGACCCTGCGGGTCTGCCGATCCTTTACGCGACGGCGTTTGCGCTCGGGCCGGGCCGGTACTTCCTGAAGTCGGATGTGGCTACGGATGTGCAAGGCGTGATGCATGCCCCTTCCTTCTTTGGAGCAAATTGTCTCGATCTGGTTCCGCGCGAGGTCGGAGACGCGAACGAGCGCATAAATCTCATTCAGCGCCCGGCCGGCAGCGATTGGTACGCGCGCTTTTACGCGCGCCACCCCGTACAAGTACGAGCCTGGCTCGATGCCACGCCGGCCATCGCGGGGGAGGTGTGTGGACAGTGCAATGCGGACTGTCAGGTCCTCTCAGACGCGATTGTTCTCGAAGCCGGCCGCGCCTTCATGCTGCATTTTGCAGAAGGGGACCCCGACACGCCGGATGCGCGCGCGACCGTGGAGGTCACACTCGACTCGGTCGCGGCTTCCGCGTCGCCGATCACTGCGCAAACTGCAAGCGCCCGCCGTCCGTGACCGACACCTCCCCGGCCAACCCGCCCCACACGATCATCTCTCGACCCGTCCACAACGCAACGTGATTGGTGCGCCCCCGCGGCGCGCCGCTCACGGGTAGCGGCTGCCAGCGAGCCACGCGTGGATCGTACGCGTAACCCTGCGCGTCGCCGCCGCCCCACACGAGCATGTAACTGCCTGTCCATACTGCCGTCAGACCCGATTTGGCGGGCGGCGCGCTCTCGCGGCTGAGTTCCCGCCAGCTGTCGGTGTCAAGTCGGTATGCCGCGCCATCGGCGCAGGGTACGACGCGCGTGCGATCCTGAGAACCGCAGCCGACGCCGCCCCAAATGATCATCTCGCTGCCGGTCCAGACTGCGACATGTTGATAGCGAGGGGTAGGCGCATTCTGGACACTCAGAGTCTGCCAGCGCTGGGCCGCGGGGTCGTAGCTCGCGCCATCTGCGCTGCCCACGGCCGTGTCGCTCGCGTCGCCGCCCCACACCAGCATGGCTCTCCCGGTCCACACGGCCGTATGAGAGAAGCGCGGAGGAGGCGCGCCCGTATCGGGGAGGCTGGTCCATCGATCACCATTTGGATCGTACGCGGCGCCCGAGCCGAGCCGGCGCGCGTCGCCGCCGAGCGGAACGCCGCGGCCGCCCCACACGATCATACGGTCGCCGGTCCAGACGG
>CAZYWR010001204.1:0-3267 GCA_964651185.1 uncultured Polyangiales bacterium | reverse complement strand
GCCGGGGGCAGATCCAGGCTCGACGTGCGCAAGAGCTCGAAGCTCTTACGCAGCTCGTGAATCTCGTAGTCGAGCACGATGTCTTCGTACTCGGACGGCTCCATGCCCAGCTCGCGCGCGAGCCGGTGCAAGTAGTCGTCTTCGTCCAGGTCGAGCTCTCCATCGGCGACGCACAGCTGCGCGACCAGCTCCAACAGGCGCCGGCGATTCATGGGCGGATCGCGGGCAAAGTCGCGGGCGGTCGCCGCCAGATCGAAGGACGCCGGGTCGAACTCGGCGATGCGCTGCTCCAGCTCCGGCGGCAGCTCGGGACGTACGATCAGATCGCACAAGAGGCGGCGCACCGCCTCTTTTTCTTCCGCGTCGAAGCGCTCGTCCGCGTACATCGCGCCGAGGAATAGGTCGGCGATGGGCCCGATTCGATCGCGAACTTTCATGTGCTCCTCGTTGGGCTCGCACGCCCCCGCGCGCGTCGCTCTTCGTACTCGCCCATGGAAACGGCGCCCGTCGATCGTTTTGTTCGCGTGCGCGCGTGGCTCTTTGCCTCAGTAGGCATTTTGCCGAGAGCCGGAGCCGAAGATCGTTTTGATGATGATCTTGAGATCGAAGAGCAGCCCCCAGTTCTGGATGTAATGGAGATCGTGATTGACGCGTTGCTCCATCTTCTCGACCGTGTCCGTTTCGCCGCGCCAGCCGTTCACCTGCGCCCAACCCGTGATGCCGGGCTTGACCTTGTGGCGCAGCATGTAGCCGTGAATCATGCGCCGATACATCTCGTTGTGAGACACCGCATGGGGGCGCGGCCCGACGATCGACATCTCGCCCATGAGCACGTTGATGAACTGGGGCAGCTCGTCGAGGGAGCTGCGGCGCAGAAATGCCCCAAAGGGCGTGACGCGCTGATCGCCCTTTTTGGCCTGCACCACGGACGCACCGTCCTCGGTGACGAGCATCGTGCGGAACTTCAATACGCGGATCTCTTCGCCGTTCAGTCCGTAGCGACGCTGGCGAAAGAATACCGGCCCCTTGGAGCTGAGCTTGACACCGATCGCGATGAACATCATCGGCACCGCGATGAGCGCGAGGATCATGCTGCCGAGCACCAAGTCCTCGACGCGCTTGAGCCAGCCGTTGACGCCGTAGAAGGGGCTCTCGAACACGCTCACTACGGGCAGCCCCGCCACATTGGACCATTGCGCGTGCACGAGGTCGAACACGAGAAAATCCGCCACCACGTAGACGGACGCCGTGCTGTCCGCGAGTTTGCGCACGATGTCGCTGATGCGCGACTCCGCCCGCAACGGGAGCGCGACGTACACGATGTCGACTTCGCCTTGGCGCGCCAGTTCGAGCAGGTCCGGCAGCCGGCCCATCGGCGCGCCTAGCCGTTCCGGCATGGGCACGAGCCGCTCCGGATCGCGATCGTCGAAGTAGCCCTCGACGCGCATGCCGCTGGCCGGATCGTCCATGATTCGCTGCGCGAGCATCGCGCCCATCTTCGTGGCCCCGACGATGTGGACGCGCCGCGTCGCCACACCGCGCCGATGCAGCTCGCCCGCCACCAAGCGCGAGCCGAGCCGCACCACGCTGATCAAGGTCGGCGCCAGCAAGAACCAGATCGAGGTGACGATGCGCGAGTAGCCCTCGCCGGTCTTCGTGATGAAAGCCAGCGTGAGTAGCACCGGCGGCGTGAAGCCCCAGCTCAGCCATACCTTGCCCAGCTCGACCTTGATGGGCGCCGAACGCAAGGTCGACCGGTACAGGCCGTTCGCATCGGCCACGATGCTGAACACCGCGACGGCCACCAACGTGCCGATCAAGAGCTGCGGATCGAGCAGCGGCCAGGTGTCTCGGAAAAAAGTCGCAATGTAATGGGCGACGAAGATCAGCCCTGCGTCGAGGAAGCGCGCGAACCAGGCCGAAAGGTTGCGTTCTTGGAATAGGACGCTGCCCTTGTTCACCATCCGCTGACCTTTCGAGGCGACACTTCGGCGGGGAGCGCCGTCGACCTCCGGCTACCACGCATCGCTTGCCCGCGTATACAGGGCCGCGCTCGTACCGCCCAGACACGCTCCGACCGAGCTACGTTAGCATCTCGTCGCGTCGAAGCGCGCGCTTCCGCGCGCGAGCAAGGATCAAGCGCAGCGCTCTCCATGCGCGAGCAAGAATCAAGCAAGGCACGCTCCGCGCGCGAGCAAGAATCAAGCGCAGCGCGCTCCGTACGCGAGCAGGAACCAAGCGCAGCGCGCTTCTCCGTACGCGAGCCAACGGGGCCCCGCACGAGGACGCGCCCCCCGCGACCCTTTCGCAAGTTTTCGTGAACGCGACGCATATAGGGAGTCGTGGGTTTGATATTGGGCCGGGTTTTTGGCATGTGTCCGGGATGGCAAACGAGAGCAACGCCTTCGCCGAAGTGAAGGTCGACAAGAGCAATCTGTACAGGGAAGAGTCGTTCACCGACCTGAAGGTCGCGACCATCCGCCGCCTTTCGCCCATCCGCGAGGATGGGTCGCCGGACACGAGCCGACCCGTGCTGTTTACGGGCGAGACCACGCTGATGTCGGATCGCGGCCCGTTGCCGATCCAGTGTTCGATCGAGGCCAAGGACCTGAACGAAGCGATGGACAAGTTCCCGCAGGCCGTCCAGGTCGCGGTCGAACGGCTCGTGGAACAGGCACGCGAGCTGCAACGCCAGCAGATGTCGCGCATCGTCGTGCCCGGGCAGGGCGGCGGCATACCCGGCCCGGGCGGCGGCGGCATGCCCGGCCCCGGGGGTGGCAAGCTCATCTTCTGAGTGGTGTTTGCGGAATGAGCGCCGCCCTCTGTTTGTCCGACACGACGAGCGTGTTGACATACACCTAGCCCGGTGTAGTCATACTAGGCTCGACGGGTCACCGAGGAGGGGAGCATGGGGAAGAGCAACGGGCGGGGTGCGCTTCGTGCGATCGAAGTCACGTTCCGGGGCATGGCCCCGCGCGATGCGCTCGTGTACTTCGTGCGCCGTTGCGCCGCGGTCAAGCGCCTGCGGGGCGAGGCCTTGCGCGCGTCGTTGCAGCACCTGCCGGCGCAGGGCTACCACGTGGCGCTCGAGCTCCGCTCGGGCGGCCGGGTGTTCCGCGCGAGCGCGATCCATGCTGCCGCGATCGTCGCGGTATGCCGCTCGTTCGAGGCGCTCGTGCTTCCGCCCTGGCTGCGCGCCATGCCTTCGATCGGCTGAGCTCCGGATCGCGACGTCGTGACGGAACGAACGGCTTCGGCAGGACCGCG
>CAZYWR010001203.1:0-9533 GCA_964651185.1 uncultured Polyangiales bacterium | reverse complement strand
CTCAACGGCGAGAAGATCTTCGTGACCGCGGGCGAGCGCTCCGACTTGGTCGTGGTCTGGGCCACGCTCGACCCCACGCTAGGGCGCGCGGCGATCAAGTCGTTCGTGGTCGAGAAGGGCACGCCGGGCATGCGCGTGGCGCGGCTCGAAAAGAAGATGGGCATCCGCGCTTCGGATACGGCCACCATCGTGTTCGAAGATTGCCGCGTGCCCAAGGAGAACCTGCTCGGCAGCCCCGAGATCGACCTGAAGAAGAGCTTCGCGGGCGCCATGCAGACGTTCGACAACACGCGCCCGCTGGTGGCGGCGATGAGCTTGGGTGTCGCGCGCGCAGCGCTCGAGCGCACGCAGGAGCTGCTCGCGCGCCACGGGGTCCAAGTCAGCTACGGCGGCGCGGTGTACACGAAGAGCGCGGTCGAGGCGGAGCTCTTGCGTCTCGAGGCCGAGCTCGAAGCCGCGCGTTTGCTCACGTTGCGCGCCGCCTGGATGGCGGACAATCGCCGCCCGAACTCGCTCGAGGCGTCCATGGCCAAAGCCAAAGCGGGGCGCGTGGGCAACGCGATCACGCTGCGCTGTGTGGAGCTCTGTGGCGCGCTCGGCTACGGCGAGGGCGAGCTGCTCGAGAAATGGGCGCGCGACTCCAAGATCTTCGACATCTTCGAGGGCACCCAGCAGATTCAGTTGTTGATCATCGCGCGCCGTCTGCTCAACTTGACCTCTGCCCAGCTCCGCTGAGGGGCCGGGGGAGGATGTATCGGTGCAACAGGGATTGGCCAGCGCGGAGCCGGAGCTGGATCTCGACAGCCAGCTGCGCTCCGGCAACTTCGATCTGCTGGAGCTTGGGCGGCGGCTCGACGCGCTCGGGAGCGACGCCCGCGTGCGCTTGGTCCGCTCGCTGAGCGGCAGCGCGCAGGCCAAGCTGTACGAGGCCGCCAAAGGCGTGCGCAAAATGAGGCTCGACGATCTGGTGCCGGCCGACGTGCCCGCGCTCCAGGAGGTCGTGCACGAGGGAAAGAACTCGCTCCCGCTCTTCACGCACTTCGCCAAGGTGTTCTGCCGGCCCAAGGGCGATGGGCAGGAGGTCTGGGGCTACAACCGCTCGGGCGGCTTCGTTCAGACCGTGGTTGGCCCCGGCTACTTCGTGGCCTACGAGGGCCCGGGCGACGAGGTGCTGATCGACTACACGCGCCTGCCCAAGGGCAAGGTGGCGAGCTGGCCCGAGATCCTCTCCAACCACGATCGGCTGAGCCGCTTCGTGTACGCGGGCATGATCGACGCGCTGCGCGGCGTGTCGAGCCACGTCTCGGTGGGGCGCGCGATTCGCAACGGCAAGGTGCAGGACAACTGGTTCGTGCTCTGCCGGACTTGAGCTCATTCGGCGGCGCGGTCCGCGCAGCGTGCGAGCTCGGCGACCAGGCCGAAGTGGTCGCTCGGGAACACGCGACCAGCGGTGCCTTCGATCGGCTCGGTGCCGAGCATGCGGATCGACAGCGGGCGAAAGTGATCGCTCTTGAGGAAGATGCGATCGATGCGCTGGTGGCGATCTTCTTTGATGCGCGCGAGCATCGCGTTGTGCGTGGTGTCGCGCGTGTAGCCTGGGTCTGCCAGCAGCTCCGCCCAGGCATCGCGAAAGGCCGCGCGGATGCGCGCGTCTTCTTGGGAGTCGGGCGCGGCGTTGAAGTCGCCGATCCAGATCGCGGTGGGCGCGCGGCAGAGCACGGGTAGACATTCGTCGATCTGCGTGAGCCGCACCGGCGTCATCTCCTTCATGCTCTCGAGGTGCACGCCGGCGACGGCGATGCATCCCTCGGTCGTCTCGAGCTCGAGCGTGTGCAGCATCCTGCCCATCTGAGAGGTCAGCGCGTGCGCGGTGAAGCGGGCGGGCAAGCGGCTCAGCATCACCACGTCGTAACGGACGGTCGGATCGAGCCACAGGCGCGAGACGGCGTAGTGCGAGCGGATCCACGAGGTCTCGAGCAGCGCCTCGAGAAATGGCTGGGTCACCTCTTCCAGCGCGATGACGTCCGGGCTCTCCCGCTCCAGGATGTCCAACACGGCCCGACAGCGCATCTCGTTTTCGAAAGGATCGAACCAGACGTTGAAAGTCGCGACGCGCAATGCACGGACGTCCAGGGGCCCGGCCGGCCCCCGATGAGCCTCGGCCCAGGTCCCAGTGCCTTCCGAGTACTCGTACATGCCCCAACAAGATGGCCTCGTTCGCGCGAGCGTGCACCGCCAAGATTCAGCGCACGGGCGAAATTCTGATCCCGCACGTCTCCGGTATTTCTCAAGAGTTTCAGGGAGCCACGACGCGTGCTGCAGGTCAGTGGGCGCAGCTCGAATCGCCGTGCGCATGGGTCAAGCGCGCGCTCAAGAAGGAGCTGGCCGCGAGCAGCAGCGCGCCGGTGGCGGCGAGCGCCACCCCGAACCAAGAGCTCTCGAGCACGTGGCCGGCGAGATAGGCGAAGAGCCCCGCGCCCGTCGCGAATACGATGCGCAGATCGCGGTGGCGCCGGTAACCCCAGAACACTCCCGCGAGCGCGCTCGCTACGACCAGCGTGGTCAATATCAAGTCGGCGCCAGAGCCTATCTGGGTAAGTCCCGAGCTTCCGAGCAGCGGCAAAACACCGACCGCGAGCGGCACGACCAAGCAGTGCACCGCGCAGGCCAGGCTCAGCCAAGTAGCGATGCGCTCCAACGTGGAGCTCGTGACCTGATCTCGGCGCGCGGCCATTCGCGAAAACATGAAAGCGTCTCGCTGTCATCGCAACCGAATTGCAAAGAGCCGATCGCAAACAACGCGGGAAGGCAGCGGATCGCCGGGCCCCTTGCGGCGCCCGCTGAGCGCGTCTGCGAGCGTCCGGCTGGCGTCGCGCTCCTTCGCGCGGCGCGCACCGGCTTCGTTCAAGCCCAGGGGATCAGGCGCAGGCGTCGCACAAGCCGCGCAGCTGAATCTCCAGGTTGCCCCGGCGCAGCGCGCCCGGGCCGCCGCGGACAGGCTTGAGCGCGACGGAACCGGGCGGCAGACACGCGACCTTGCCGCAATCGGTACACACGAAGTGTGGATGTTGCCCGGTGTCGTGCGCGTCATCGCTCGACGCGAGCTCGAAGCGCCAAGTGTGACCTACGTCGCTTCGGCGTAGCACGCCGGCCTCCGCCAGGTCGATCAGGTTGCGGTAGACGGTGGTGCGATCCACGCCGAGGTGCTCGAGCTGGGCGGCGACGTCGGCGTGGCTGAGCGGCAGCCCCGCCTCCCGCAAGGTGGCCAGCACCGCGACGCGCGACGAGGTGACGCGCAATCCCGCGCTCCGAATGACGGCGGCGAGCGCTTCACGGTCGTCCTTCTTCGCATTCCTCATCGCATGAAAACGTACTCGATCGCGGTTCCGGCGACAACCGATGGGCGCCCTCCGGCGCGCCCGATCGCATTTGCATTTGCATCCGGTGATATTCGCAAACAGATTGCATGAGTTTCGTGACGGCAATAGCATCTGAGCGCCCGCAGGAGCGCGACTTCTTCGTCACCGCTTTGGCATGTTCGTCCTCGGGCGAGAGCGCGCTCGCCGTCGAGCGCTGGAAGAAAGGCCGCCGGTTGGGACCCCTCGGAACGCGTTGCTGGCTTGACAGGGCCGTTGGCGATCCAGTAGAGGCTCGCCAACGGCGGGGTTTTCAGCTGTGAGGATCGCGCGCAACGCATCGAGACGCGCCCCGCGTTGGGGGACCCGTGGCGGCACGTGCCGCCGCTGGATCGCTGTCGTCGCGAGCGTCTGCCTGTTCTCCGAGTTCGCCGTCCTCGCGCACATGCTCCTGGTGCGGCACGTCACCTGCCCGGAGCACGGCGAGCTGCTCCACGCCGAACACGCCGCTCGCGCAGGGGGGCCGCGTGGGGAGCGCCAGCTCGAGGACAGAGCGTCCACGGATGGCGGGTCGGCATGGAGGGCGTCGCCTGCCTGGGCGGCGGAACATGAACATGACCGTTGCTATTGGCTCGGGGTATCTCGACAGCCCGCGCTGTGCGCGCCGTGCGCTTCGTTTTCGCCGCCTCCGCCTCGCGCTGCCGGCGCCGAGCTGCGCGCTGCCCTGTGCGCGCTGACGCGCTCGACGAGCGCGCTCTACATGCTCGCGCCGAAGAACTCTCCGCCCGCTTGATCTCACGTCGATAGCTGCAGCGTGGAGCGCGTCTCGAGGCTCGAGCGCGGCGGCGGGTACGCGGTGGTCCTTCGTCCGCGCGTCCCGGCGCGGCGCGTCCTGCGCATCTTGCCGGCGCTCGACGCTGCGACCGCGCGGCCCGTGATCGGGCCGGGCGAGCGCGGCTGTGCTGGCACGGAAACGCGCCGTGTGAATGCGGCAGTGCGGACCATCCTGCGAACGAGATCATGGTGAGCGCAAGACTGAGAGATCGACGCGGCCCGCGGGGGCGCGCGCCAAGGGGCACCGACCGGGGCCGCAGTCCGGTATACGCACGTCTCAGCGCGGTGCTGGGCCTCGCGCTTCTTTACGGGGCTGTGCGGCCCGCCGGTGCGACGGCGCAAGCCGGAGAGGCGGATGCGAGCGCAGTCGCGGCCGATGCAGAGCGCGACGCCGGCGCGCTCGATTCCGGACGCGAAGCAGCCGCGGACGCGGCCGTCGGCGCGGACGCCGCACCTGAGCTCGTGCCTCCGCGGGTCCTGGAGAGCGTGCCGCCCATCTATCCAGTCGCGCACCTCGAGCACGGCGAGCATCCCACGGTGGTCCTCAAAGTGACGATCCAACCGGACGGGAGCGTCGCGGACGTGACGGTCGAACACTCGTCGGGCGACGACTTCGATCGCGCGGCGATCGAGGCGGTCACGCGCTGGAAGTTCGCGCCGGCGCGTCGCGGCCCGCAGGCGATCGCGAGCCGGGTGGGCGTGGCGGTTCACTTCGAGCTGCCCGAGCTCGGGGTGGTCGACGTGGCGTCCGTGAGCGAAGCCGCTGGCGTGGTGCCGCATCCTCACGAAGAGCCGCCGCCCGATAGGCCTGCGCCTGAAGCTCCGGGCGAACCGGCCTACGGCGCCGAAGCGCAAGTCTCGGAGGAGCTGCGCGCCGGCGCGTCCGATTTCCACATCACCTTGGGCGCATTGCGGCTCGTGCCGCGCGCGAACGCCACCGATTACCTCAAGCTCGCGCCCGGCATCCTGCTCACGAACGAGGGCGGCGATGGCCACGCCGAGCAGATCTTCATGCGCGGCTTCGACGCGCGCGAGGGTCAAGATGTCGAGCTGACGGTCGACGGCGTTCCCATCAACGACAGCGGGAACCTCCACGGCAACGGCTACGCCGACACGCACTTCATCATCCCCGAGTTGATCGCGTCGTTGCGGGTCGTGGAAGGGCCATTTTCTCCGGCCCAGGGCAACTACGCGGTGGCGGGCAGCGCCGACTACCAGCTCGGCGTCGAGACGCGCGGGACCATGACCAAGCTGACGTACGGGAGCTGGAACACCGAGCGCGCGCTGTTGGTCTGGGCGCCACCGGGCGAGTCGGCAGGGACGTTCGGCGCGGTCGAGGCGCGCAGAACGGACGGGTTCGGAGTCAATCGTGCGTCCCGGCGCGCCACCGCGATGGGCCAATACCAGGCCAAGCTCGGCGAAGGGGCGAGCTTGCGGGTGGGCGCACAAGCCTACGCGACGCATTACCAGAGCGCCGGCGTGGTGCGCCAGGACGACTGGGAGTCCGGCCGAGTCGGCTTCTTCGGCACCGAGGATCCGCTGCAGGGCGGCGACGCCTCGCGCTTTTCTCTCTACGGGGCGTACGAGAAGAAGCGCGAGCTGCTGAACCTTCAACAGAGTCTGTTTTTCATCCGCCGCGACATGCGCCTGCGAGAGGACTTCACCGGCTTTTTGCTCGACACGCAAGACGCGCTCGACACGCTCCACGGGCAACGCGGCGACCTGATCGATACGAGCTTCGGCGCCTTCGTGCTCGGGGGGCGCGGGCTCGGCAGCTGGTCGACGCTCTTTCGTGGGCTGAAGCAGTCGCTCGACGTGGGCTACTTCGCGCGCCTCGATCTGACGGACTCGACCCAGTACCGCAACACCGTTCCGGGCGACGTTCCGTATCGTCTGATGACTGACCTGCGCTCGACGCTTACGGACATCGCGCTGTTCGCCGACGCCGCGGTGCGACCGATCCGCTTCGTCACGCTGCGCGGAGGCGTGCGCGCCGACACCTTTACTTATAACGTGCTCAACGGCTGTGCGGCCCAGGGAGACTTCGACAATCCGTCGCGCAGCCGGCCGCCCACGAACGAGTCGTGCCATGATCAGCTCCCCTTCGGAGCGCACCGCGAACCCGTCCAGCGCGCGTCGACGGGCGCGATCAAGATCCTGCCGAGGGCGACCCTGATCGTCGGCCCGTTCGAAGAGCTCAACCTGACCGCGAGCTACGGCCAGGGCGTACGCTCGATCGATCCGATCTACATCGCGCAGGACCTAGATACACCCTCCGCCCGGGTGCGGGCCTAGGATTGGGGCGGGTATTCCGCGCACGACTGGGGGCCGGTGCGGCTCTCGGCGCGCGCGGTCTTCTTCGTGACCAAAGTCGACCGCGATCTGATCTTCAACCAAACCGTCGGGCGCAACGTGCTCGCAAACGGGACGACGCGCAAGGGATGGCTCGGCGCGCTGCGCATCAACGGCGCGCACTTCGACAACTCCACCAACCTGACGTGGGTACGGCCTACCTTCGACGACACGCATTTGCCGATCCCCTACGTGCCGACCTTGGTGTTGCGCGAGGATGCTTCGGTGTTCGGCCGTCTGCCCTGGAAGCTCTGGCAAGAACCGATCACGGTCACGAGCGCGCTCGGCTGGAGCTATGTGGGAAGGCGTGCCCTTCCGTACGGAGAGCACAGCAACGTGATCTCGGTCGTCGATCTGAGCGCGTCGCTCGAGTGGCTCGGCTGGATGCTGAGCTTGTCGGCGACCAACCTGCTCGACCGCCGTTACCACTTGGGCGAGTACAACTACGCATCGGACTTTCACAGCGAACCGGCGCCCACGCTGGTGCCTGCACGCCACTTCACCGCCGGCGCGCCGCGCGGTCTATCCCTGTCGCTCTCGAAGAGCTGGGGGGCGTCATGATGCGTGCGACTTCGTTTGTGCTGGCGAGCGTGTTGCTGAGCTGCGGGCCCGAGGACACGGGCGGCGCGATCTTACGCTTTCACGCGTATGCGAGTGGACCGGCGGGCGCGCAGGGGCCCCTGGAGTTCGATACCAGCTCTGCCTTTCACGTACGGCTCACGCAGGCGCGTATGCACATCGGCGCGCTCTACATGCGGCTCGGGCAGGCGAACCCGGGTTCGGCCAACGCGAGCTGCGTCGGCGATACGACCTACGGTCTGCAGGTGCCAGGACCTATCGACGTGAACTTGCTGAACGAGCGTCCGCAAGAGTTTTCGGTGCTCGGGCAGGCCACGACCGACCGCGACCAGAGCGGTGAGATCTGGCTCAGCGGGGGCGATATCAATCAGGTCGATGACCCCACGCCGATCGTGAGCGTCGCCGGCGTCGCGACGCGGGACGACGCGAGCTTCCCTTTTCAGGCGACGATCACCATCGGCAGCAACCGCTTGGTGCCGCCCAGCAACCCGGCGATGCCCGGCGCCAACCCGATCTGCAAGCAGCGCATCGTCGCGCCCATCCCGCTCGACGTCACGCCGGCGGTGGGCGGGAACCTTCTCCTGCGCATCGACCCGCGGCCTTGGTTTGCGGACGTCGATTTTTCATCGCTGGCGCTCGGCGCGGACGGGCAGACGTTCGAGCTGCCCGACGTGAGCTCGGGGGCGGGCGCAGACGCCACCGCCGGGCGCGTCTTCTATATGGGCATCACCGGAGCGTCTGCTTCGGTATACCAGTTCTCGTGGATCAGTCCGTAACTTTGAAAGGAGGTCAACCATGTCGCAGTCTGCCATCCCGGCGTGGCCCTATGCGCTATTGCTTTCAGCCGTCGCCGCGTGCTCCGATGATTCAAACAGTCCGCCTCCCGTCTCGAGTCCGCTCGATAGCGGTCTAAGCTACAACCTCGATGCGAATGTCACGACGCCTGCTTCGGACGGAGGACTTGCGCTCGTGCCGAATGGTGACCAGCCCGATCCCGGTGCCGGCGCGCTCTATCTGACGGCCTCTGGCGAGGCGCTCGCGGTGACCGGCTACGATTTCCCGCCTGCTTCACCCGACGACACATTTCTGGTGGATGGCTGGGTCTTTCACCTGACGCATGAGATCGTGACCTTCGATCACGTGCAAATCTGGGAAGATCCGGATCTCGTACCCGCAGACCAGTCGGCACACGGCGCGCTGGTTGCACACCTCGACGGCCCTTGGGCGGTCGATCTACATCAGGGGGGGCCATTGGCGGGCGAGGGCGGCGGCGCGGAGCGTGCGCAGCCGTTCGCCGCGATCAAGAAGAGAGACGACGGCTCGCCGTTCGATACCACGCGCCGCTACGCGTTCGGGTACGAGATCGTGACCGCGAGCGACAAGGCGCGAAACGTCAACCTGGATGCAGACGGGCTCGCGCAATACGAGTCTATGATCGCGCAGGGTTATACGGTGCTCTACGTCGGCTCGGTCAGCAGACCGGCCAACGACACGTGCGCGACGGTGGGCGGGAGTAACTACGACTTCGATACCTTACCCAAGAGCTTGCCGTTTCGGCTCGGGTTTCGTACGCCGACGAGCTACGTCAACTGTCAGAACGGCAGCGCCTTTCAGGGCGTGCCGGGCATCAACGGCGAAGATTCCCTGCGCGGCGTGCAGTTCCGCTCGGATCGATCGATCATCGCGCAGCTTACGGCGCACGCGGATCATCCGTTCTGGGAGAGCTTCGCGGAAGATTCGGCGTTGCGCTTCGACCAGATCGCCGCGCAATTCGTCGGCGTGCCGTCGCCGGTGGCGACCACCGAGGCGATGCAGGGCGTCGACTTCAGCGCGTTCACGGACAAGGCAGGCAAGGCGTTGCCGATGCGAAGCTGCGTCGATAGCTCGCTCTACGTGCCCGCGTACGCGCTCGGGCAACAGCTGCATTTCGACCCGCTTAAGGTGCCGGTCGACAAGCATGCGCAGGATCCGGCGACGGCGTTACGCGACTACTACGATTACATGCAATACACGCAGTCGACGTTCGGTCACCTGAACTCGCAAGGGCTGTGCTTCATCTCGCGCAACTTTCCAGCGCCGCCCGGCGGGTCGTAAGCCGAGCGGCGCGCGCGCGGGCCAGGCTGGGGCCGTGTCCCCGGAGAGCGTGCTCAGCATGCTCGTTCCGTCCGGCGGCTGACCTCGGTCGCGGAGCGTGGCCGAGGACGAGGGAGCGCTGCAAACTAGGGAGGCCGGCCGCACGGCGCGGCGGGCTGGAGACGTAGTATGGGGAGTGATCAGCAGGAGCTCGCTGCGGCGATTGCGCGAGTCCTCGCGGGTGCCGCGAAGGGCAAGGGCGCGCACCCCCATTATTTGACGGCGTACCAAATCTTGCGGCGCCTGCCGATCGCGCTGCAGCAGCTCCTGATCAACGAG
>CAZYWR010001202.1:0-4878 GCA_964651185.1 uncultured Polyangiales bacterium | reverse complement strand
GCCTTGACGATCAAATCCGCGTCGCGCGCTCGCTCGAGCGCGCGCTCGGCCTCCGCTTCGCGCTCGCCCGGATACACGACCACCTCGGCCCAGGGCGGATCCGGAATGTCGCGGTGGGCCTGTCGCTCGTAGGCGTCGGGCTCGTAAAACGTGATGCGGTAGCCGCGCTCGCTCAGCGCGCGCAACAAGCCGCGATAGTACGTGGCGGCGCCGTTCCAATAGGCGGAGACCAGGCTCGAGCCGAAGAACGCGACCTTCAGCTCGGCCGGCACGTGGACCCTCCCGCGCTCGGTTGCGTGCGCCGCGCGCGGCCCGCGAGCGCTTCCTCCTGCACCGGCTCGCGGTGCAGCTTGCGGTAGATCGCGAGCAGCTCGTCGACGCGGTGGGCGCAGGTGTGGCGCGCGCGGAGGGTGGACTGCGGGTGCGCGCTTAGCGCGCGCGCGAGCTCGGGCTCGTGCAGCACGGCGCGGAGCTTCTGCTCCATGTCGCGCCCGTCGCGCGCGAACAGGAGATCCTTACCCGGCGAAAACAGACCTTCCACATCCTCCCACGGCGCGCTGACGAGCGGGATCCCGCACGCGAGCGCTTCGAACACGCGGATGGTGGGCACCCCCGCGAGCGCTTCGACGTAGGGGCGGCGTGGCACGTGGACGGTGACGGCATGGCGCGCGAACACGTGCGGGGCGAGATAGTTCGGCAAGAAGCCGCGGTACGCGATCCCGGTGAGGCCGAGCGCGATACGCGCGTCGTCCGGGTAGCGCACGCCGTGGACGCTGGCGCGCAGCCTGAGCCGGCGCACTGGGCCGAGCAGGAACTCGCGCAGCTCCTCGCCGCGCTCGCCGTCGCCCCAGTTGCCGATCCAGACCAGGTCACCCTCGCGCTCTGCCAGCTGGGGTTGGAACAAGCGCGTGTCGGCCGCCTCGTGCCAGGTGAAAGCGGCGCCCGTGAGCCCGCGCTCGAGATAGAGCGCGCGCAGCACCTCGCCGAACGCCAACACGCCATCGTAGTGGCGCAAGTCGTAGCGCATCATCTCGGCGGGTTGAGAGACCAGCCGATGATGGGTGTCGTGGAACAAGAGCGTGTACGAGCGCGCGCGCCGGTGGTGTTCGCCGATGCGCTGGACCAGCGCCGGATCGCTCCACTCATGGACCAGCACCAGGTCGGCTCCGTCGAGCGCGCGCTCCAAGTCGAGCGCTTCGAGCTCGTAGGATTCGCTCGCGAGCCCCGGGTAATGCATACGGAAGCCGTCGAGCGCGTGATCGCCGTGGTCGGCGAGCAGGTTGGCGAGGCTCCAGCCGTTCTGCGGCTCGAATACTCGCACGTCGTGACCGCGCGCGAGCAGCTCCGAGACGACGCCGCGCAGAAAGTGCGCATTGCCGTGATTCCAGTCCGAAAGCAGCGAGTGATAGAAGCAAACGATTCGCATCAGGAGCTCGCACGTGAGGGGTTCGAGAGCGCGTTCGATCGTGCGCGGGCAGAAGGCGCTTGCGCGCTCTCGCGCAGGCGCTTTCGGCCCGCGGCGGCCAGCTCTTCATAGAGGTCGCAGTACCCCTGCGCGAAGCGCGCGAGGCTGAAGTGCTGCGCGCGCTCGCGGGCGCGGCCGGCCCATGCTTCCCGCTCGTCGCCGCGGAGCACGAGCTCGCGGATGTTCGCGACGAGCCCCTCGCGATCATCGGGCGCGACGAAGCGCGCCGCGCCGTCCCATAGCTCGCGCAAGCTCGACACGTCCCCGAGCACGAGCGCGGCCCCGCACGCGGCCGCCTCGAGCACCGACAACCCGAACGGCTCGTAGCGCGCGGGAAACGCGCAGATCGAAGCGCGTCCGAACAGGGCCGCCAGGGCTGCGCGCGGGAGTGGGCCCAAGAACTCGGCGTCCGCAGGCGCAGCCTCGCCAAGCGGCTCGGAAGCGGGGGCGCGCGCGAGCGGCGAGGTGGCAGCGCCCGCGATGCACACGGACCAGGGTAGCTCGCGCGCCACGCGCGCCAGCGCCTCGAGATTCTTCGCCTCGTCCCACACACGTCCGGCGGCGGCGATGCGCGGCTCCTTCGCGCGTGGGACGAACTGCTCCAGGTCGCAACCGTTCGCCTGCACGCGGACGCGCCGGCCGGGGAGCGGCCCGTAATGACGCTCGAGCGCTTCGCCCATCGCCCGCGTCGGCGTTACGACCAAATCAGCCGCCGCCAAACCGGCCCTCACCTGCTCGGCGTAGCGCACGTAGCGGTCGGGCGCGGGCTCGCCTTTCACGGCCTCCCACCACGAGAGCACGCACGAGTGGCCGACCACCAACACCGGCGCGCGAAACGGAAGTACGCCGTGTGCGTAGCCGTTGAGATGCACGACGTCAGGTCGGTAGCGGCGCTCGAGCGCGAGCAGCCAGCCGCCTGCGCGCGCGACGTCCGCCCAGGGCTCGTCCATCCACTCCAAGCGATGGTCGCTTTCGACGAGCTCGAGCGACGAGATCGCGGCCGCTTGGGCGCGCTGTTCGCGCGAGGGGGATGGCCCCATGACGGCCAGCACCACTCGGATCCCGAGCGCATCGAGCGCGCGGCTCAGATCGAGCGCATACGACCACACGCCGCCGACCGCGTCAGCGGTCATCAGCACGCATCGAAGCTTTCCGTTCACGAGGCCGCCCCGAGCTGCGCGACCTTGTCGCCGGCTCGTCCGAGCGAACGGGCCTGCTCGAGCCGATACTGCGTGAGCCACCCGAAGAGCGCGCTGAGCCCGCTCGCCACCGAAACCTCAGGTCGCCACCCCGTGGCCTGCGCGAACTTCGTCGTATCCGAGACGTAGTAGCGTTGGTCGCCGGTACGCCAGGTCTCGAAGTGCAGCTTGGGCCGTTGCCCAGTGAGCTCGGCGATGCTCTCCACGAGCTCGAGCAGACTCACGACGTTCTCGGGACCGCCTCCCATGTTGAAGGCGCGGCCCGCGAGCTGCTCCATCTTCTGCTCGGCCAACAGCATGGCCGACACCAAATCTCCGACGAACAACAGGTCGCGCACCTGCTTTCCATCGCCGTAAATCGTGATCGGCTGGCGCGCGGCGGCGCGGATCAGGAAGTGCGCAACCCAACCCTGATCTTCGGTGCCGAACTGACGCGGCCCGTAGATGCAGCTCATGCGGAACACCGCGGCCGGCAGTCCGAAGCTGCGCGCGTAGTCGATGACGTATTGATCGGCCGCTCCTTTGGAGCAGCCATATGGACTGTGGAAGTCGAGCGCGCGCTGCTCGCTGACGCCCGCGCACCGTACGCGCTCTTCCACCGGCTCGTAGCGCCGCTCGCCTTCGCGTAGCGCGACGTCGGGCAGCGCGCCGTAGACTTTGTTGGTCGAGGTGTACAGAAAGGGCGGCGGGTGCGCGAGCTTGCGGAGCGCTTCGAGCACATTCAAGGTCCCACGCACGTTCACTTCGAAGTCTTGGACCGGCTCGACCAAGCTGGTCGTGACCGCCACTTGGGCCGCGAAATGAAACACAGCGGATGCCGCGCCCACGAATTCAGGCAGCTTGGCCTCGTCGCGCACGTCGGCGACGACCAAACGTACGCGCTCGCCGTACTCGCGCGCCAGCCAGCGCGCGTTGGCCTCCACGCCGGGCCGGGAAAGATTGTCGTACAGGATGACCGAGCGGCCCTCCTGCAACAGACGTTGTGCGAGGTTGGCTCCGACGAAACCTGAGCCGCCCGTGATCAGCACCGGCTTGTCCGGCTGCGCGCCATGTTTGCCCTTGGACGGGCGAGCGCCCTTTTCTATTTGCCTTGCTTTCCGCATCGCTCCGTCCCGGGTCAGAGGGTGAGACCGCGCGCTGCGAGCTGCGCCTTGGCTTCGTCGACGCGGTCGATCGCGACCTGGCCTCGCAGCCAACCGGCCAGCTCCCGCAGGCCCTGGTCGAGCGTCACGCTCGGCGCGTAGCCGAGCAGCTTCTTGGCGAGAGCGATGTCCGCGAAGCAGTGGCGGATGTCGCCGACCCTGTACTTTCCGGTGATCTCGGGCACGATGCGGCTTTTTCCGGTCACTTCCGCGATCGCGCGCGCGACGTCGCGAACCGTGTGCGCGTAGCCGCTGCCGATGTTCAACACGTGGCCGGGCGCGCCCGCAGACTCGAGCGCGCGTCGACAGCCGCGCACCACGTCGCTGACGTGCACGAAGTCGCGCCGCTGCCGGCCGTCCTCGAAGACCATCGGCGCCTTGCCGTTGAGTAAGCGCGAGGCGAAGATCGCGAGCACGCCGGTGTAAGGATTGGAGAGCGCCTGACGCGGGCCGTAGACATTGAAGAAGCGCAGCGCCACCGTAGGGATTCCGTACGCCTCGCCCAGCAGCAGACACATACGCTCTTGATCATACTTCGAGAGCGCATACACCGAAGCCAGGGCAGGCCGCTTGCTCTCGGGCGTCGGCAAGGGCTCGAGCTTCTCGCCGCCCACGCCGAGCGGCTCCCATATCCCGTGCTTGAGGTCCGCGGCGCTGCGCGCGGCGTCTTCGTGAAGGCCGCCACGCGAGCGATAGAGCCCCTCGCCGTAGATGCTCATGCTGGACGCCACGATCAACCGCTCGACCGGGCGCCGCGCGAGCTCCTCCATCAGCACGGCGGTCCCGCGATCGTTGACGTCGACGTACTCGTTGACTTCGTACATGCTCTGTCCGACGCCCACCCGCGCCGCGAAGTGGTAGACTGCGTCGATCCCCTCGAGCGCGCGGCGCACATCGTCCGAATTCCGGACGTCTCCGACCATGAGCTCGATCTCGGGCGAGAGGTAAGAGGGTCGCTCGGCGTCGGGCCCATGGACCTGAGGGAGCAGACTGTCCAGCGCTCTCACCCGGTGACCTGCGCCCAGCAGCGCATCGCCGAGATGACTTCCGATAAAACCTGCGCCGCCCGTGA
>CAZYWR010001201.1:0-4709 GCA_964651185.1 uncultured Polyangiales bacterium | reverse complement strand
GCGCGCCAAGCAGCGCGGCGCGCTGGTGATCGCGGACGAGATCTACACGGGCCTCGGTCGCACCGGCGAGCTCTTCCTGCACCTGCGTGAAGGCGTGGAAGCTGACCTCGTGTGCCTCGGCAAAGCCCTCGGCGGCGGCTTCCCGATCAGCGCCTGCCTCGGCCGCGAGCGCGCGATGGCGGCCTGGGGCGATCCCGCCGGCGAAGCCCTCCACACCTCGACGTTCCTAGGCAACCCGATCGCCTGCGCGGCGGCGCGCGCCACGTTGCGTGAACTGCGCGCGCAGGAGCTCCCTGGCTACGCGCGCGAACGCGGGATGGCGCTCGCCGCCGCCCTCCACGAGCTGCCCGACGTACGCGTGCGCGGACGTGGCCTCTTGGTCGGCGTCGAACTCGCGCAGCCAGCGAACGTGCTCGCGACCGTACGCGCCTTGCTCGAGCGCGGCTACATCACCGCGCCGGCTGGCGCCCCGCCGAGCGTGCTCTGCCTCACGCCCCCCGCATGCCTCACGGACGCTCAAATCCAGGGATTTGCGCGAGCACTGGCCGCATGTCTGAGCGGTCGAGCGCGCGCGGACACGCGCGCGTGACAGGATGGATATCGTGAGCGACCCGAGGCCGGCCCTGCACACGCGCGTGCGCGCGCTGATCGAGCAGCTCGCCTGCGGGGCGCGCGACGATGCCGCGCGCGACGCCCTCTTGCTCGCCCTCGCGCGCTATCAAACGCGAACGGTGCTGCCTTACGGGCGCTACGCCGGGGCGCGCCTGTCCGCGCGCCGGCTCGACCTCGACGCCCTGACGGACGTGGCGCAGATCCCGGCGCTCCCGAGCGACGCGTTTCGTTACGCGCGCATCTCCAGCCGCGCGCAGAGCGAGGACGTGCGCGTCTTTCAGAGCTCCGGCACCACGCAGGAGGCGCGCAGCCACCACCCCTTCCAAGATTTCAGCCTGTACGACGCCGCCGCGCAGGCAGCAGCTCGCTACGCCCTCTTTCCAGACCGCGAACGCATGGCGCTCTTGATCTTGGCCCCGCACGAGCGCGAGCTCCCGGACTCGTCGCTCTCGTACATGCTGGCGCGCTTCCTCGAGTGGTTCGGCGACGATGCCTCCACGCATGTGTGGCCCCTCGAAGGCGCCGAGCTCGAGCGCCTGGTCGCGCGCCTCGTGCGCGCCAAACAGGCCGGAACCCCCGTCGCCCTGCTCGGCACCTCGTTCGCGTTCGTGCACGCCCTCGACCGACTCGGGGAGCGTCGCTTCGCGCTCCCGCTCGCGAGCCGCATCATGCAAACCGGCGGGTTCAAGGGCCGCACGCGCGAGCTCGCGCCGGCGGCCATGCGTGCACAGCTGAGCGCGACCTTCGGTGTTCCGGACGACTTCATCGCCACGGAGTACGGCATGACCGAGCTCTCTTCGCAGCTCTACGATCTCGGCCTGCGCAGCGCGCTCTGCGGCGAAGCGCCTCGAGCGCGGCGATTGTGGGCGCCAGGCTGGCTGCGCGTCAGTGTGGTCGACCCCGACACGCTTCTGCCGCTGCCGCATGGGCAGGAGGGCCTCGTCCGCATCGACGACTGCGCCAACCTCGACAGTATCGCCTTCATCCAAACTGCCGACCTCGGGATAAGTCACGCGGACGGGCTCGAGCTGCGCGGGCGAGCCTCGAGCGCGGTGGAGCGCGGCTGCTCGCTCACCGCCGATGACTTGCTGGCGAGGCCGACGTGACGGCGCGCCTCGCAGACGCTGGGTCGCGGACGGAAGACGCGAATCCCCTCACGTCCACGCCGGACGCCTTGAGCCCGACGCAAGTGCAGGCGCTGGCGAGCGGAGTGATCGACGCGGGCCCGCGACTCCTGGCCGCTGGCGCGGAGCGCCGCGCGCGCTGGCTCTCGGATGCCTTCGCGCGCATCGCCGACGGCGCGCTCACGTCCGAGGCGGTGCGCGTCCTGGCAGCGAGCGCAGGGCTCAGTGAGCCGATGGTGGCGTGGGCGCTCGAGAGCGCGCTGAAGCCGCTGACCTATGATGCGTTGCGCGACCTCGCGCAGCGGCCGGCGGCCCCGCATCCAGGCGCCCAACGAGCGCGGCCCGGCGCGCTCTGTGCGGTGGTGATCGCGGGAAACGTGGTCACCGGTGCGGCCCGCGCCGTCGGCATTCCGCTCTTGTTCGGCTGGCCCGTGCTCGCCAAAGCTTCCTCGCACGACGCGGCCCTCGCGCGCTTGCTCGAGCCCGCCCTGGCCGCGAGTGATCCCGAGCTAGCGAGCGCGTATCGCGCCGTATGCTTCGACGCCGCGAACGAGGCGCTGAGCGCCCCGCTCTTCGCGCGCGCCGACGCGGTCAGCGCGTATGGGAGCGACGCGAGCTTGCGCGCGATCCGCGGCCAGCTCGGCGCCCACGTGAGCTTCCTCGGCCATGGTCATGGGCTCGGCGCCGCCCTGGTCGCGCGCCCTGCCCTCGACCCGCAGCGCGCGCGAGGCGCCGCGCGCGCGCTCGCGCTCGATGTGGCGGCCTACGACCAGCGCGGCTGTCTGTCGCCCCACGTCGTGTGGGTCGAGCGCGGCGGACCGGTCTCGCCCGAAGCTTTTGCCGAGCTCGTGTTCGAGGAGCTCGCGGCGCTCCAGACAGCCTTGCCTCGCGGTCCGCTGCCACCTGAGGCAGGCGGCGCACAGCTGACTTGGCGCGGCGTCGGGGCGTTGCGCGGCAACCTGCACGAGGGAGAGGGCTTCGCGGTCACCTTCGAAGCCGGGGGCCCGCTGCGCGTGAGCCCCGGCTATCGCAACCTGCAGGTATTGGCGCTCGCCGGGCTCGACGCCCTCCCGCCACAGCTCGCTCCGCTCGGCCCGCACTTGAAGTGCCTCGGCCTCGCCGGCGTCGATGCCGGCGCGCTTGCGCGCGCCCTGCCGCTGCGGGTGGCGCCGCGCCTTTGTGCGCTCGGAGAGATGCAACGGCCGCCGGTGGACGCCCTCCAGGACGGCTTGCCCGCCTGGGAAGGCCTCGTGCGCTGGGTCGACGTCGAAGCGCGCTGACGACGCGCTCAGACGCCGATGAACAGCCGGTGCCCGAAGTTGCGCTCGAGGCTGCCCGCGAAGATGCGGTTGGCGGCCGACTCGATGTCGTACTCGACGCGCTGGAACTCGAAGACTTTGCTGTCGCTGTCGTAAATCGTGTAGCTGGCGCGGTTGTCGTAGTCGCGCGGCTGGCCGACCGAGCCGACGCTGACGATGTACTTCGTGCCCTCTTCGAGCTGAAACGTCTGCGGAGGCAGCTCGCGCACCGTGCCCGGCCTGAGCGCGAACACCTTGCACAGGTGCGAATGGCCGATGAGCGTCAGGTGGTTGAGCTCGTCCCAGATGGCGAGGCACTCGCGCGCCTGCTCGGGCGCGAAGATGTACTCGAACTCTTCGATACGGAGCGGCGATCCGTGGCACAGGTCGACCCCTGTGTCGCCCACGCGCTGCTTGTAAGGCAGGCTCTTCAGCCACTCCATGTTCTCGCGCGTGAGCATGGAGGCGTGGGTATCGAGCGCGTGCCGGGCCGCCTCGTAGTAGTACGAATAGTCCATGCGCCCGGCGACCGCGGCGTCGTGGTTGCCGAGGATCGTGAGCTCTGCTGCGTTGCGCACCACGTCGCAGCATTCGTTCGGGCTCGCGCCGTAGCCGACCACGTCGCCCAGGCAGTACAGCTTGTCGGGCCGCGCCTGCCGATAGCGCTCCATCACGGCCGTCAAGGCCTCGATGTTGGCGTGCACGTCGCTGAAGATTCCGAGCCGCATAAAGTGCTGCGTATTCCCTTCATAGGGCAGGAGCGCGTGGGTGTCCACGCTGGCGACGCCGCCCGCGCGCGGGCGGCAGTTAGCCGACGGCGTCGCGGCCCAACCGATCGAACATCTCACAGAATACTGTCAACGCGCCTTGCTGCTCAAGGCCCAGAGCCGGCTTTTTTCCGTCTTTCAGCTCACTCGCAAGGGACAGGGCACGCTCCGCAAGCTCGACTTCCTGCGGCTCGTGCGAGCGCGCTTTCGCCCGCACCTGTGCGCGGGCACCATGCAGCGCGAGGTGCGCATACACCAGCGCCGCGCGCTCGGGCGCCACGTGATGGCGCGTGAGCGCCTGGGCAATCGCACGGAAACTGCCCGCGCCGTAGCGGCCGAGGGCGAGGGCGAATACGCGGTACTCGGGCTCGGGCTCGCGGCCCACGTGCGCCGCGAGGTCGTCGAGCGCGTTGAGCGCCCGGCGCGACGCCAGCGCCAACGCCGCGCCCACGCGCACCAACAGCTGCTCCGAGACGGACAGCAAGCTGAGCAGCGCGTCGAGCGCGACCGGGTCCTCCCGCTGCGCCACCTGCGCGAACAGCGCCCCGGCCTGATCCGGCGGCAGCTTGTGCGCGAGCCGACAGGCGTCCAACACGTCGCGGTAACTGCCCCGGCTCGCCAGCTCCTCGAGCGCCGCCGGATCCGGCGGCTCGGCCAGCGCACGCGCACGCGCCGGGTCCAGCGAGGCGTCGCGCACATCCGAAAGCGCCATGGCATGCACCAGCGCACGCTCGCCGGCGTGCTTTTGCGCGAGCTCGCGCGCCTCGTCGCTCAACCCGACGCCGAGCCGCGCGGCCTGCTCGAGCGCGCCCGACCACTCCGCGCGCAGCACGCCCGGTTCGAGGCCGCCGAAGTCGGGCTCGCGAGAGGTCCGGCACAGCCCGTCGATGCGCCGCGCCAAGAGCGCC
>CAZYWR010001200.1:0-10178 GCA_964651185.1 uncultured Polyangiales bacterium | reverse complement strand
CGGATGGTCAGCGCGCGAGGGTCATGGGCATCTGGGCGGTCGAGCGAGCGGAGACCTCAGATGTCGGCCAGCCCGCAAGAGGCGGACGGCGCCGAGCTGGTTTGCGGCGACGCCAACACCGAGCTGTCGTCGAACCGGACGAGCCTGTCGTTCGAGCGCACCCGCATGAGCTCGGACCGCACCCTGATGTCGACGGTGCGGACCAGCCTGTCGCTGATCAGCTTCGGCTTCACCATCTTCCAGTTCTTTCACAAGCTGAATGACATGCTGAAGCTCGGCGGCAGCGGCGCGCCGGCGCGCGACTTCGGGATCGCGCTGGTGCTCTTGGGCGTCGGGATGCTGGTGTTCGGGATCGGCTATCACCTGGCGTTCATGTACCAGCTGAGAGCCGAGCGGCGCCGGCTCAAAGAGCGCGGATGGATCCACGCCGAGAGCTCGTTTCCGGCATCGCTGACGCTGATCGTCGCCGTCTCGTTGTTGATTATCGGCGTGCTCGCGGTCACGAGCATGGCGTTTCGCGTGGGTCCGTTCGCGTGACCAGCCGCGTGCGAGGCCGGGTCATTGCTCGGGATAGACTTTGAACATCTGGTGGACGTCGTCCTTGATCCGCTGTTCGACGTCGCCGCCCGGCGCGAGCACGCCCTGCATCACCCCTGCGAAAGCGATGTTTTGCGCGGAACGATCGACGAGGCCCACGAACGCAGTGCCGACCTCGTAGTTCACGTAGAGCGGTTGGAGCCAGGCGCAGGGATCCCAGCTCCAGTCCCAATAGCCCCACCAATAGCCGGCGCCGCAGCCCCACGTCATCGCCTGCTGCGAGTCGGTAGAGGCCAGGCTCACAGCTACCAGATCCGGCGGCGTCGAGAGGGCGACCTCAGTCAAATTGCGGGCGACGAGCTCGTCGCGTACCGCGTCGTTGATGAGAGTCAGGTCGCTCTGGACGTCGGCGGGGATCGCGGCGCCCGCGGGGGTCGACTGGTCCGCTGTCGCGAACGCGAAGGTATGATAGGAGCCGAAGGCGGAGGACGAATTGACGCGCGCGGCGACCGCGTCGCCGGAGTTGTCGTCGCCGCAGCCGATGTTCGCCATCACGACCACGAACAGCGTCGCGAGCCTCGCCCCAAATGTTCGCTTTCTCATGCCTCTTCCCCTTTCATCGCGCGCGGACGAAGTGCCCGCGCGGAAGTCGATGTCGAGCGCGGAATGGCGTTGCGCCGCGTCGTGCGCGTGAACGTCGGCGCCAGCCTCGCGGCGCGCGCGTCGCGAGCGGACGTGACCCCTCCGCGCTATCGGAACACTCTGTTCCAGTCGCGCTTCATGCTCACCAACTCTGCGCCGTACGCGCGATAGCTCTCCAGACCCTCTACCAAAGGGCTCAGTCTGAAGGTGCGGTCGTAGGCAAACTCGCGCACCACATCGTCGTGGTGCAGCAAAAGGCCGAGCCGCGCGCGCGAGCCGGCCAAGACATAACGCAGCATCGCCAGGTCACCGTCGGAGTTGCCGAAGGCGAGGATCGGTCGCCGGCCGATGTGGCGGCCGATGTTCACGGCCTTCTCATCACGATCGTTGAAGGTGTGGAGCGCAGGGAGCTTTCGTAAGCGGGCGCGGCCCTCGGTCAGCTCGAGCTCCATCTGGGTACTCGAGCCGATGACGCGCTCCGGCGGGATCCCGTAAAGCCGTTCTCCGACTGCGCGGACGAATTCGACGCCGCCGCCCGTCACGATGTAGTTCTTGAACCCGTTTGCGCGTAAGAATTGGATCAGCTCGAGCTGAGGTAGATACGTACAGTGCGCGAACAGCTGCTTGCGGAACGGATGGACTGCGGTCTCGAACCATATGCGCACGTCGGCCTGCAGATCCTCGACCGTCATCCCGGCGTATACGGCAAAGGCAGGCGTGAGCGCTTCGCGCTTGGAGAACGTGGCGATCGTCTTGAGATCTCGCTCCAGAAAAGCCCGGTACGGCTGCTGCTCCTGCAGCGCCGGGTGCAGCCGTGCCAGGTGATCGAGCCGCTGGAGTGTGTAATAGATCTGCGGCTGCAGCGGATACTCACACCAGAGCGTGCCGTCGTTGTCGAAGGTGGCGATCCGCTCATCGATAGGTACGTAGTCGACGCTCTGCGCGCTGCCGATGCGCGCCACGAAGTCGAGCAGCGCTTTTTTGACAGGGCCTTCCTTCCACGACGGGAGTGGATCGTCGAGCACCATGGTCTCTCCTCTGGTGATGACGGGGCTCAGCGGTACTTACCGCTGGCGGCGTCGGACAGCTTCGCCAGCGCATCGTCGATGGTGAAGGACGCCGCCTTTTGCCTGGGGGGGAACTCCTGAAAGGTCTTCGCGAACTCCAACGCGACGGTTTGCGCAGCTAGCACGATGTAATCGTGGTGGAGAAACCAGTCGTAGTAGGTGTTCGACGTAATGTCGGCGCGTTCGTACGGATCGGTGCGCAGGTTGAACAGCTTGGGAAGGCGCAGCGGGGTAAACGGCTCGGCCCAGAGGCGCATGGTGCCTTGGCAGCGTTGCTCCATGAACACCATCTTCCAGTTGTCGAAGCGCATCGCGACCACATCGCCGTCGTCGTCGAAGTACACGAACAGCTGTCGCGGGCTCTTCTCCGCCTGACCCGTCAGGTAAGGCATCAGGTTGTAGCCGTCGATGTGAACACGGAAGCTCTTCCCCGCCGCCTGATGGCCACGTATTAGCTTCTCTTTGACATCTGGTTCTCCGGCCATCGCGAGGAAGGTCGGCAGCCAGTCATGGTGCTGCACGATCTCGTTCGAGGTCGCGCCGGCCGCGACGCGGCTGGGCCAGCGTATGAGCAGAGGAACGCGGAACGCGCCCTCCCAGTTCGTGTTCTTTTCGCTGCGAAACGGCGTCATGCCGGAGTCCGGCCAGCTGTTCATGTGCGGGCCGTTGTCGGTCGAGTACATGACGAAGGTGTCTTCTGCGATCCCGAGCGCGTCGAGCAGGTCGAGCATCTCGCCCACGTGTTTGTCGTGGTCGATCATCGTGTCGTGGTATGGAGATTGCCAGCGGCCGGCCTGGCCGAGACTCGACTTCTTCGTGTGTGTGAACAGGTGCATGTGCGTCGTGTTGAGCCAGACGAACCACGGCTTACCGGCGTCGTGCTGGCGCTTGATGAAGTCTTTGGCGTTCGCTACGAAGTCATCGTCACAGCTCTCCATGCGCTTGCTCGTGAGCGGCCCGGTGTCCTCGACGCGCTGCTTGCCGACCTTGCCCCAGCGCGGTTCGACGGTTGGATCGTCGCGGTCGTTCGCCCACGAGCGGATCACGCCGCGCGGGCCGAAGCGCTCTTTGAAGTGCGGGAAATCGCGCTGCGCGGGATAGTCGTACATCTCCGGCTCCTCTTCCGCGTTGAGGTGGTAGAGATTGCCGAAGAACTCGTCGAAACCGTGCACGCTGGGAAGGTACTTGTTGAGATCGCCGAGGTGGTTTTTGCCGAACTGCCCCGTGGCGTAACCGTGATTCTTCAGCAGCTCGGCGATCGTGGGATCTTCGGCTTGCAGGCCGATTTCAGCCGCTGGCACGCCGACCTTGGTGAGACCCGTGCGAAAGCCGCTCTGACCGGTAATGAACGAAGCGCGGCCCGCGGTACAAGACTGCTCGCCGTAAGCGTCCGTAAAGAGCATCCCTTCGCGCGCGAGGCGATCGATGTTGGGCGTGCGGTAACCCATCAGGCCGTGCGAGTAGCAGCTGAGATTCGCGATCCCGATGTCGTCGCCGAAGATAACCAGAATGTTCGGCTTCTTGGCCGACGGCGCGTTCTTTCCGGAACTCGCGGTTTCGGCGCGCGTACCCGAGGTCTTCACGTTTGCCATGGATGTCCCCTGTGAGTTGACGGTTATCGTCTATCGTCGCGCATCGAGGCGCTTCGAGCGCCGCGGCGATGCGGAGGCACGAACCGCTTAGAAGTGAGGAACGGAAAGAGCGGGAGCAACGCGGCGGCGACGCGCGACCGAAGGATTGCTCGTTGCGACCTACACGACAGATGGTCGAGCGCGCTCGTCCGCTACCAGTCCACAGTGTCTCCCTGTGAACATTGGACGAGGTCGTACGCAGCAGTCCGAGTCGCATGAAATTGCGTAAGAACGCTGCTGGAGCTCAGTGCCGGTGTGGGACTCGAGTCGCTACCCGGGAAGTATGCGGGTAGATTTCGGCATGGCGTGGCCGCGCGAGCGGCGCGTCGAGCTCGGGCGCGCTCCGCAGGTCCGCGGGACAGAGGTCTCGCGCGTTCGAGTTGGGCGCTCCGGTTCGTGAGGGGTGCTGACGCTCCAGCACACATGACGGCAAAGCAGGGGACGCGAGGACGATGCGATGGAACGGGTCGGCGCGCTCTTTCAACGGTTTCCGGAGGTGGCGCTGGTCGGGGCCGTGACGCTGGGGCCTGTGCTGGGGCAGCTCAAGCTCCGTGGCTTCCGGCTCGGTCCGGTGGGCGGCTGCTTCGTCATCGCGCTCTTCTGCGCGCGCTTGGGCGTGCGCCTGGACGACGACGTACCGCGCGTGTTCCTTCCCATGTTCACCTATGCGCTCGGGTACGAGCTCGCGCCGCAAGTCGCGCGCGCGTTCCGGAGAGCCGCGTTGCGCGAGCTCTTCGCGGCGTTCTTGGTGACCGCAGCCGGGCTGGTGACCGTGCTCGCGCTGGCAGATCTCTTCTCGCGCGAACACGGGATCGGAAGTGCGTCAGAGCTCGCCGGGCTTTCGCTGCCGCCGTTCATCGCTAGGGTGGTTGAGACGGCGCGCCCGTCGGATCGCTACCTGGAGGAGGTCGCGCAGCTCTGGCGACGCGCGACGCCGTACCATCAGGCGACGTGCGGCATGGGAGCGCTGGGGCTCGGTGCGGTCGCGGCGCGCGTCTGGACGCGTAGAAGCGCGAGTCTCCGTGGGACTGCGGCGAAGGAGCAGCCGCGCTCGCCGGTGACCGCAGCCGCGGCGCCGGAGGCCGGCCGCGGGGCGCCGGAGGCCGGCCGCGGGGCGCCCGAGGCGAAGAAGTGTGCTGGCGATATGGACGAGCGCTCGCACTGCGCGCGCAACGCGGGCGTCGTCTGGCTCGGCGCGGGCGCCGCCGTCGGGGCGCTGCTCGGATGCGTGCGCGTCGAGCTCGAGCTCGTCACGGTCGACCTCGGCAGCGGTGGAGGCGCGTTGGTCTCCGGGTTGGCGTTCGGGTGCGGGCGCGCGCTGCGCGGTCTGCCCGCGGCGAAGGCGCCAGCCGCCTGCGCGGCGCTCAAGGATCTGGGGCTTTCGGGGAGCTTGGCGGCGATCGTCCTGAGCACCGGCCAGACCGCCTGGCAGGCGGTACGCGAATGCCGCGCGCTCGTCCTGAGCGTCGCGCTGCTCTCCGCGCTTTTGCCCCTTCTCCTCTCGGTCGCATACACGGACTACTTCTTGCGCTCCGCGCGCTCCGGCGGCGAAGTCGACATGCACAGAGGCGGGGCTGCTGCCGCGGCCACGCGGGCGTGGGCCCGCAGGAGCGATCCGCACGCCACGGCATACGCGCTCACCAGCGTCGCGCTCCTCTTGCTCGGCCCGGTGCTCGTCGCGTTGCGATGACGCTGCGCGCGCCCGGACAGTACAACGCAGAGTGCCATGTGCGCATGGGCAATTGCCGCCCGCCGCCCGCGGCGCATTTCTCCTAGATGGAGCCGCACAGCGAGGCGAGGCGCCGATGAACGCGAGAATCGATGGGCCCTGGGGCTTCCCGACGGGCGTCGCAGCCCAGCGGGCGTTCGACGAACAAGACTTTCAGCGGGCGGTCACGGCATACCGCTTTTGGTATCCGACTGTGTCGATGAAAGCCGTCTTCGAGGGAAACCGCAAAGTGGGCGGTATAGCGAACGAAGTCATGCCGATCCTCGCGGCGGATCCTCGGCACGCGCTGTTGACCGCCAACTCGGACACGCCTTACGGTGGCGCAGAGCTCGATCTGCGTCACGGGCCGGTGGTGGTGGAGCTCCCACCGGGTCCGTTCATCGGGCTGGTCAACGATCACCATCAGCGCTGGATCATGGATATGGGCCTCCCCGGACCCGACCGCGGACGCGGGGGGAGGCACTTGATCCTGCCGCCGAACTTCCGAGGCGAGCCGCCGTCCGGTTATCAGCTGGGTGCGTCCGAATCCTTTCAGGTCTTGCTCGCGTTGCGGGCGCTGCCGCGGGAAGGAAACTTCGCGCGAGCGCTCGACAGCATCCGGGAGGTCCAGGTGTATCCGCTGAACCCAGACTCGCGGGAGCAGCGCCTCTCCTATGTAGACGTGAGCGCGCAGGAGATGCAGAGCACTCCACTACCGTGGGAGGACAACCTCACGTATTGGGAAAAGCTGCATGAGGTGATCCAAACGGAGCCGATGATCGAGGAGTTCTTCCCGATGTACGGCCTTCTGGCAGCGCTCGGCATGCAGCGCGGACGGCCCTTTTCGCCGGACGGCCGGCTGCGCGGCATCCTGGAGCAAGCCGCGGCCACTGGATGCGAGCAGATGCTGGTCGCGGCATTTGCGAGCGCGCGCGAGGACCGCACTGTTTGGCGGGATCGCAAGTGGGAGTGGGTGGCGCTGGTCGGCTGTCACCGCGGCTTCGAGACTGCGAGCGAAGTCGACCTCGATGCCCGCGACCGCTGGTTCATCCAAGCCATTATCTCCTCGCCGGCGATGTTCGCGCGCACGCCGGGCGCAGGCTCGCTGTACTGGCTCGGGCTGCGCGACAAGCGGGGCGCATACCTGGACGGCGGCAGAAGCTACCGTCTGAGCGTCCCGCTGCCCGTTCCGCATGATCTGTTCTGGTCGATCACCTTGTACGATGCCGCCACGCGCTGCCAAATCCGAACGGACCTGAACCGAGCAGCCATCCGCTCGCTGATCGAGCTGGCATCCGAGGCGCCGGGCAGAGAGGAGATCGTCCTCCACTTCGGGCCAGCAGCGCCACCCCAAGGCGAAACGCGATGGGTCAAAACCATCCCCGGCAGGGGCTGGTTTGCCTACTTCCGAATTTATGGACCGACCCGTCCCGCCTTCGATGGCTCGTGGAGACCCGGCGATTTCGAGGCGGCCGAATGATCCGGGTGCTTGTGTGGAGGGCCGCCGATCGGGATGTCTGCGCCCAGCATCAGATACCAGTTGCGGACCGGTTTCCCATGGTCGCTTTGGACGGTGTCGACCAGTCCGTAGTATCCCTTGGCCCGAATGCGCATGCTCCGCATCGCCTTTTCCGGCTCGAATGCGTATTCGATGCTACCGATCAGACCGGCGTCCACGGGACACAGTACTTTTCGGACCGAGGTGCTGAGCTTGAGCGTCCCCTGATCGATGCCCGTGGCGACCGTGTCTTGGGCGCGCACCAGGACGCTGAACTCGGGTCCGAGGCCCAGGCCGATCGGACCGAAGACGCCTTTTACGACCACGGGCAATGCGATGTATTGCAACGTGCGCGTGACCTTGCCGGTCGCAATCAGCCGATCGACTGTCGGCTCCCCGATGGGCGTGAATCGATAGCCGGGGACATGCGTATTGAGCTCGGCCGCTCCAGACGGCGACTTGAATACCAGCTCGGGGAGCAGGCGTACGCGCGCGCTCAGCCGGACCTCACCGTACATGCCGATGCCCCAGCTGATGCGCATGCGGTTCGAAACGCCTGAAAAACCGGTGCCGGCCGCGCTGATATTGAGGCCTAGTTGAAAGCGGTCCGAGGACAACTTGTCGCCGAGCAGGATGGCGATGAGCGCTTGAGCGCGTACGAACCCGGGTGTCGCCAGCACCAACGCGAGCGCCACTATCCAACGAGCAGCGGGAACACGCATGAAGACCTCCCATGCGGTGAGGAGCCGCATCAGGACGATCGAGACCACGACTGCCGATGTGGTCCGCGAACTGTCTATTTCATGCAGCGAGATGCGCACGGACGGCGGAGCAGACAGCCGCACGCCGCGCGTTGAGGTCGAAGGCTGCATGATCACTCAGGTATGCATCGCTGCCCCGTGTGTCGAGAAGCGGGCAAAGCGCGAGCCGCGCCGCGCGCCGTGCAGCGCCATCTTGCCGAGAGGCAGGCGACGTTTACCTCGCGCTGGGGATGTACGCGTGGCGCAGTCAGAGCGTCTGTGCGCGCAGAATCGCGAGGTATACACATGGCGTCCAGAATTGAGGACTACGGTCTCATCGGGAACACATGCACCGCAGCCTTGGTATCGCGTAGCGGTTCCATCGACTGGTTCTGCGCGCCGCGCTTCGACTCGGACGCGTGCTTCGCGGCCTTGGTGGGCTACGACGAGCATGGATGTTGGGCGTTGCGGCCCGCCGCGCGCATTAAGGAGCGCAAGCAGACTTATCTGGGGGACACGCTGATCTTACAGACCGAATTCCTGTGCGAGGGCGGCGCAGTGCGCATCACGGACTTCATGCCTGTAGGGGATGGGCGGACGGATATCGTGCGCATCGTCGAGGGGACCGAGGGTGAGGTGCCGCTCGAGATGACGCTCGACGTACGGTTCGGTTACGGCAGCGAGCTGCCTTGGATCACGCAGGTGCGCGACGGTTGGTCCTTCGTGTCCGGGCCGGACGAGGTCGTGCTGCGCGGCGCGGGAAAGGCACATCGGAGCGGAAGCCGAGTGTCGAGCATCTTTCAGGTGAAGCGGGGCGAACGCGTTTGTTTGCAGCTCAATTGGCATCCGTCGTTCGAGCCGCTGCCGGAGGCGCTCGCGGGCGATCAGGCGATGGCGGCGACGGAGGCGTTCTGGCGGAGCTGGGTAGGCCGATGCACCTATCAAGGTCGGTTCCGCGAGCTCGTCGTGCGCTCGCTCATCACGCTCAAGGCGATGACCTACGCACCCACGGGCGGCATCGTGGCCGCACCCACCACCTCGCTGCCGGAAGAGATCGGCGGCGTACGCAACTGGGATTACCGCTTCTGTTGGCTGCGCGATGCGAGCCTCACCTTGGATGCTCTGATGATCGGCGGCTACGTCGACGAGGCGCGCGCGTTTCGCGACTGGGTGCTTCGTGCCTCCGCCGGCGACCCTGCGGATACTCAGATCATGTACGACATCGCGGGCGGGCGACGTCTGACGGAGATGGATCTGCCGTGGCTGCCAGGCTACGAAGGATCGAAGCCGGTGCGCATCGGCAACGCGGCCTCGGGGCAGTTCCAATTGGACGTCTATGGGGAGCTCTTGTCGTGTATCTACGCCGGACGCAAGATGGGGCTCCCGGGACATGCCGAGTCCTGGGCGCCGTTTCGAAGCGCCATCGAATATCTCGAGGGCGCCTGGCAGCGGCCGGACGACGGCATCTGGGAAGTGCGCGGCGGCCGCAGACACTTCACACACTCCAAAGTGATGGCCTGGGTGGCGATCGATCGCGCCATCAAGGCGGTGGACGAGATGTCGATCGGCGGCGAAGAGGGAAGGGCACTGCTCCCCCACTTGCGGGCCTTACGCGAGCGGATCCACTCCGAGATATGCGAGCGCGGGTTCAACCCGCGGGTCGGCGCGTTCACGCAGTCTTACGGGAGCGACGAGCTCGATGCGAGCCTGCTGCTCATCCCGCACGCGCAATTCCTGCCGGCTAGTGATCCGCGCGTGCAGGGGACCGTGCGCGCGATCGAAAAGAACCTACTGCGGGACGGTTTCGTGCTGCGCTACAGCACCGAACGTGGAACCGATGGCTTGCCGGGCAGCGAGGGCGCCTTTTTGGCCTGTAGCTTCTGGCTCGCCGACAACTACGCCTTCGCCGGGCACGTCGCTGCCGCCGAGCAGCTGTTCGGCAAGTTGGTCGCCCTGCGCAACCATCTGGGGTTGCTCGCCGAGGAGTACGAGCCGATCTTGGGCCGTCAGGTCGGTAATTTCCCCCAGGCCTTCTCGCACCTCGCGTTGATCTTCACGGCGAACGTGATCGAGTCGGCATCGGCCGTCTCCCATGAGGGTAGGCGCGCCCCCGGGGCGAGTACGGCGAGCGCGTAAGGAGCGGTGGCGACCAGTGCCAGACGCAAACGGTCTAAGTTCTGCGAGTCAGATAGATGATAGTCTGGCGCACCTTACGCATGACGCCTGGCGACGGCGCCGTTTGCAGCCTTGCTTTCCGTTCCTGCGAACGCACTCAGAGGGGATGCAGATGGACGCGCGCGCGGCGCTTTGGGCTGGGGTCTTCTCGCTGCTGAGTGCGCGCGCGTTCGCGCAGGC
>CAZYWR010001199.1:0-3830 GCA_964651185.1 uncultured Polyangiales bacterium | reverse complement strand
TCGCGCTGCAGCTTGATCACCTCGTAGGCGTCCTCGCCCACGAACGGCTTTTGTCCGGCCAGCATCTCGTAGAGCAGGATGCCCGTCGCGTACAGATCGGCGCGCGCGTCGATCGGCTCGGCGCGGGTCTGTTCGGGCGCCATGTACGCGGGCGTGCCGATCACGGTCGCCACCGAATGATCGCCCTCCATCGTAGGGTCGTGCAGCTTGGCCAGACCGAAGTCGAAGATGCGCACGTGGTCCCCCATGCCCGTGGCCTCGCCGACCATGATGTTTCCGGGCTTGATGTCGCGGTGGATGACCCCTTGATCGTGGGCGTGCGCGAGCCCGGCCAAGATCTGGCGCGTGATCTGCACGGCGCGCGCAGGCGCGATGCGCCCGCGATCCATCAGATCGCGCAGCGTCGCGCCCGTCACGAAGTCCATCACGATGTACGGCTCGTCGTGTACCCCGAAGTCGATCACCGAGACGCAGTAGGGGTGCGAAAGCTTGCTCATCGCGCGCGCTTCGCGCTCGAAGCGGGCCATGTACTTGGGCGCTTTGGCGTACGGCGAGTGCAAGAACTTAATCGCCACCGGCCGCCCCAGCTGCAGGCGCTCGCCCCGGTACACCAGGCCCATCCCCCCCTCGCCAAGCAGCTCCGCGATGCGGTAGCGCCCGTTCAAGATGACCCCGATGCGCGAATCTCGCTGAGGTGACTCCATCCCGCCCCTCTCAGCGTACCAGAGCCGAGCGTGGGCTGGCGTACCGGCGCGCAGTTCGCCATTCTGGGGCCGTGCGTTACGAGGGACAGATTTATCGCCCCCCATCGGAGGCGGACGCTTACATCTTGCAGGCCACGATCGGCTGCTCCTGGAATGCGTGCGTGTACTGCGACATGTACCGCGACAAGCGCTTCCGCGTGCGCCCGCGGGAAGAGAGCCTGGCCGACTTGCAGGAGGCGGCCCGCCAGTTCGGCCCCGCGGTGCGCAAGCTGTTCGTGGCGGACGGCGACGCGCTGACCCTGCCGGTCGACCACTGGCTCGCGCTGCTCGAGGCGAGCCGCGCGGGCTTCCCCGCCCTCACGCGGGTGTCCTGCTATGCCATGGCGCGCAACATCCTCGAGAAATCGCCGGACGAGCTCCAAAGACTGCGGGAGGCAGGCCTCACGCGCCTATACATCGGCCCGGAGTCGGGCGACGACCTGACCCTCAAGCGCATCGCCAAGGGCTCGACCTTCGACGAACAGGTGCGCGCCGCGGAGACGGCGCGCGCCGCCGGCCTCGAGCTGAGCGTGATCGTCATGCTAGGTGTGGCGGGCGTCGAGCGATCCCAGGAGCACGCCGCGCGCACGGCCGAGCTGGTCACGGCGATGGACCCGGCCTACCTCGCGGCGCTCACGACGACCGTCGTGCCGGGCACGCCGCTCGCCCAGCTCGTGGATCGCAAGCGCTTCGAGCTGCCCGGCCTCGCCCCGATGTTCCGCGAGCTGCGCACGATCGTCGCCGACGCGCGCCCCGCGCGCTGCGTGTTCCGCACCAATCACGCGTCGAATTACTTGCCGCTCGCTGGCGTGCTGCCGGACGATCGCGAGCGCATCGTGGCCACGATCGACGGCGCGCTCGCCGGCCGCGTCGCCCTGCGCCCGGAGCGGGCGCGCGGGCTCTGAGCTTTGGGCACCGCGAGTTGGTGATCGAGCTGGCCCCAGACGTCAGCGGAGTCGGAGTCGTGGACCTGCGCGTGGACCTCGCCTGCGACGCCGACCTGGACGTGGCCGCCCATCCGTTGGACGCTCACACTCCCTTGGGCGGCATCGCGAAGCGCTCCGGCTCGTCGCGCCCCCGGTCGCAACGCGCGCGAGCGAGCTGATATGGTGCCCGCCCTCGTCTTGGTGCTCGCGCTCCTCGTGCTCGGTTACCTCGCGCGCGAAAGCGGACGCGTACCCGAGCAGGGCGCCGAGGTGCTCAACCGCTTCGTCATCGACTTGTGCCTGCCCGCGGCGCTGCTGCGACTCGTGCCGCGCTTGCGCTTCGCGTGGGAGCTGGGCGCGCTGGTGATCACGCCTTGGCTGCTCGCGCTGATCGCGTACGCGCTCGCGCGCGTCGCGGGCCGCCTGCTGCGGCTCGACCGCCCCACGGAGACGGTGCTCTTTCTAAGTACTGCGCTCGGCAACACGTCGTTCTTGGGCTACCCGCTCTGCACTGCGCTCCTCGGCGAGCGCGCGCTGCCGCTGGCAGGCGTCTACGATCAGCTCGGCTCGTTCCTGCTGCTGGCGATCGTCGCCCCGGTGGCTATCGCGCGCGCGGCGGGCGGCGCTCGGCCTGCGCTCCGCGACACGATCCGGCGCGTCCTCGCCTTTCCCCCGTTTCTGGCGCTCTGCATCGCGCTCATCCCCTTTCCGCGGCCCGGCTATCTCGACCCCTTGCTGCAGCAGCTGGCCGCACCGCTCGTGCCGCTCGCGATCTTCGCGGTCGGGTTGCGGCTGCGCGCGACACCCCCGCGCGAACTCGGCGCCTTCGCGTTCGGCCTCATCGTGAAGCTCGGGCTCATGCCGCTGGTCGCGCTCGCGCTCGCCGCGGCGCTCGCACCCGAGCGCCCGGTCGAACAGGTGATGGTGCTCGAGTCGGCCATGCCCGCGATGATCACGAGCGCGGCCTTGGCGACGTCGGCGGGGCTCGCTCCGGAGCTGGCCGCCGCGTTGGTGGGCTGGGGTGCCGTAGCCGCGCTTGTGACGGTGCCGATGTGGGCTGCGTTGGTGCGCTGAGCACGCGAGGCGGCATGACCGCTGGTCAGCGATACGGGTTGGCCCATACTCATGGCGATGGGCACGATGCATACGTGCATAATGACCCCGTGCGCGCCGGCGTTTGCTTCTGGACATTCTGTTCGAGAATTTGCGTCGTGACCACGCGAGAGCCGCGGTAACCAGCGAGAGCGCGATGCGACCGACAATCTTACTCTTTGACATCGACGGAACCTTACTGCTCACGGGCGGCGCAGGTCGCCGCGCCTTCGAGCGCGCGTTTGCACAGGTGACCGGCCGGCGCGACGCCTGCGACGGCCTCTCGTTCGGAGGCATGACCGATCGCGGGATCGCGCGCGCCGGCCTGGCCGCGCTCGGGCGCGAAGTGGATGAAGCGACGATCGAAGCGTTATTCGCGCGCTACCTGGATGCGCTCGCAGACGAGCTGCTGCGCACGCCGAAGTACACGATCATGCCCGGCGTGCGCGCGCTGATCGCGGCGCTCGCAGGCCACTCGCACGTCGCGATCGGGCTCGGCACCGGAAACCTGCGCCGCGGCGCGGAGGCAAAACTCCGCCACGGCCAGCTCTGGGAGCTGTTCGCATTCGGCGGCTTCGGCTGCGACCACGAGCAGCGCGACGAGCTCCTGCGCATCGGCGCCTCGCGCGGTGCCCAACACTTGGGTTGCGCCTATCGCGACTGTCGCATCGTCGTGATCGGCGACACGGCGCGCGACGTCATCGCCGCGCAGCAGATCGGCGCCGAGTGCATCGCCGTCGAGACGGGCGGAGTCACCGCCGAAGCGTTGCGGGGCGCGGGGCCGTGCGCCGTGTTTCGCGACCTCAACGCAGAAGGCTTGCTCGAGCGTCTGCTCGGATGACGTCAGGCGTTTCGTTGTGGCGAAGAGACTGGAGAATAACACCCCTATCCCCTCGCTTGAGGTGGCGAGCGCATTCGCCTCGGCGCATTCGAAATCCGCGCAAGCAAGCCCTTTGTTGGTCGGGCGTGCTCGAGTCTCTAGAGCATTGTCGCGGATTTTGCTTCAATAATTTCTAACGATCAGAATTGACAGGAGGTATTATGCCCGCCGAGCGACGAGGACCTCGCA
>CAZYWR010001198.1:0-7659 GCA_964651185.1 uncultured Polyangiales bacterium | reverse complement strand
GACTCCGTCTCGAACGCCCGCGCGAGCTCGCCAGGCGAGATCTCGAGCGTGCCCTCGAGGTTGGCCTCGAGGAACCCACTTACCGTCGCGCGCCGCTCGATCCAGGCGCGGAGCTCGCGTTCGCTCACGCCGAGCGCCTTCAGCAGGCTACGCGTGCGCGCCGCATCGCCCGTACCGAGCAAGCGATCACGCTCTGCGCGCAGCGCTTCCGGGCTGGGCGGCTCGAGGTTCAAGCGCTTGGCCTCCCACGCGATCAGCGCCTCGCCCAAGAGCTCGGACAGACTCGCGCGCAAAAGCCCCTGCGGCACAGAGCGGAGCGCCGCATCGCCGCTGGCTTCGCGCAACAGCGCCATACGCGCGCGCAGCTCCACGTCGCTGCGCAGGATCGTGATCACGCCTTGGCCAGGCGCGAGGCCGCCGACGACCGCGGCGACTCCATCGAGGCGACGCACGCCCTCACCGAGCGGCGCTTCTGCCCACGCGCTAGCGGTCGCAATCGAGAGCGCGAACCCGCACACGACACCCGGCGCGCAGACCGCCGACAAGCGCGCCACAAGGGCTCGAAACGCACGCAAGGATGCGAGCCTGCCGACGCGTCGGGGCGTGCACGCGCTCGCGGTGAGCGCGATCACGACGCGTCGGGGCGTGCGCGCGCTCGCGGTGCGCGCGATCACGACGCGTCGGACGCGTCGTCGTCCCTGCGCTCGGGCTCGCGCGCGCGCGGCGGCTCGCGTTCTGGACGCGCGCCCTGCGCGACCAGCGACAGCTCGCGCGGGGCCGGCGCGGGGCCGCCCGCGCGGCGTTCGCGCATGAACTCGAGGTAGACCAGCGCCGCTTCCAAATCGCGCGCGGAGAGGCCGTCGATCAACTCGTGCGCGCGACTGCGCTGGGCCTCGAGGCCGCTCGGCCGCGGCGGCGGGCGCCGCACCACGCGCTCGCTGCTCTCGAGCTGGGGCCGGACGTCCTCGGCGGTCGGGACCTGCCACTCCGGCCGCTCCACCGCCTGTACGCCCTGTGCATCGAGCCAAGACTCCATGCAGGTGCGCAGGCGCTCGGATCGAAATGCAAACCAGCGCTCGCGATCGACCGGAAAGGAGACGAGCACGTCCTTGAACCGCCGGAACGCGCCCTTGCCGTCGATCGATTGCAGCAATTTCTGCCGCAAGGGCCCGTCTTCGACGGTGGCGATGAAGCGCTCCATCCAGCGATATTGCTCGCGGGATGAGACCGGATCGACACGCAAGTAATTAGAGTCTGCGGCGATGCGCGCGTGGGTGGCGGGATCAGCCACGCCATCCACGACACGGATCACTTCGCCTGTGACGAGGTGCAGATAGCTGTGCACTTCGGGCGCGTTGTTCTCGAAGGCGTCCTCGAGCGCCTCCCACGCGACCGGAACCGTGCGCTTCGCTGCGTCGCCCTGTGCCATGCTTCTGCGCTCTTCGACCGTCACCGGACAAGCTCGCTTCTAGCCCGCGCCACCGCGCGCGCCCATCTATCTAGGTGTGCACTGCGCTCATCCAGGCTCATAGTAGGTTTGTAACTCCAGTCAATGTGGTGAGCTCTCGCAATCGCGCCGCGATCCGCAAAGATACCAACCGCGAGCCCCGCCAGATATGCGGCCCCGAGCGCGGTCGTCTCAATGCAGCTCGGCCGCTCCACGGTGGCCCCCACCACATCGGCCTGAAACTCCATCAGCAGCCGGTTCTTGCTCGCGCCGCCGTCCACGCGCAGCCGTGCGATCGCGGACTCACGGGCGTCGCCGAAGGCGCCCCGCATATCGGCCTCCATGGCACGCGCCAGGTCCGCGACCTGGAACGCGATGCCCTCGAGCGTGGCCCGCGCCAAATGTGCCGCGCGCGTGTCCCGCGTGATGCCGGTGATGATCCCGCGCGCATCAGGATCCCAATAAGGTGCCCCGAGCCCGGCCAGCGCCGGCACGAACACCACGTCGCCGGTGCTCTCCACCTGCCGCGCCAGGCTCTCGATCTCCTCGGCAGCGCGGATCAGGCCGAGACCATCGCGCAGCCACTGCACGGCCGCGCCCGCGATGAAGGCGCTGCCCTCGAGCGCGTATTCCGTCTGGGAGCCGATGCGCCAGGCTGGCGTGGTGAGCAGACCGTGGCGCGAGACCACGGGTGTCTTTCCCGTGTTGACGAGCAGAAACGCGCCGGTGCCATACGTGCACTTGCCATCCCCGACCTGGAAGCAGGTCTGCCCGAACAGCGCCGCGTGCTGGTCGCCGGCGATGCCGGAGATCGGGATGCCGTCGGGCAGCGGGCCGAAACCGCGCGTATGACCGTAGACCTCGGAGGAGCTGCGCACCTCCGGGAGGAGCGCGGCCGGAACGCGAAGGATCTTCAACAGCTCGTCGTCCCAAGTCTGCTTGCGAATGTCGAAGAGGAGGGTGCGGCTGGCGTTCGTGACGTCGGTTGCGTGAACTTTTCCAGCCGTGAGCCTGTAGAGCAGATAACTGTCGACGGTGCCGAACGCGAGCTCACCCGCTTCGGCGCGCTTGCGCGCCCCGCCCACGTTTTCGAGCAACCACTCGAGCTTGGTCCCTGAAAAGTAAGGATCGATGACCAGGCCCGTGCGCTCGCGAAAGAGCGGCTCCAGGCCATCGCGCTTGAGCGCGGCGCAGCGCTCGCTGGTGCGCCGGTCTTGCCACACGATGGCGCGATACGCGGGCTCACCCCGTGCCCGTTCCCAAAGCAAGGTGGTTTCACGCTGGTTGGTGATGCCGATGCCGGCGCAAGCCTTGGGATCGACCCGCCCCCGCTCGAGCGCGTCGCGGACCGCGGCCTGCACGCTCGCCCAGATTTCATCCGGCTCGTGCTCGACCCACGCGGGTCGCGGGAAGTGCTGCGGGAATTCGCGGTTGGCCCGCGCGATGACCGTGCCGTCGGCGCCCAGCACCAGCGCCGTGCTACCCGTCGTCCCCTGATCGATCGCGAGTAAGTATGGATTCGCCATGCGAGGCCAAAGCTAACCGTCTCGCCGCGAGTCGTACAACGAAAAGACACGCCGCGCTGCGCGCTGCGCGCTAGTGCGCAAAACGCGCTTCGTACGGCGAAGGAGCTACGACGCGCGCCCGAGCGGAATGCGGCGCCGGTACTCCCGGTACGCGGGCTCGACGCGCTCGAGCGCCGCGCGGCGCGCCTCCTGCAGACGCGCTTCGGGCACCCCGCGCTGCGCCGCCTCGTCCACGCAGGCGAGCGCGGCGATGGCGCGGCCGCGCGCCAGGAAACACTCCGCCAGCAGAGGCAAAACCTGCTCGCGCGGGCAGCCCAGCGCGAGCGCGCGTCGCAACAGTCCGATGGCCTGCCCTTGCTGGCCCTGAAGCGCCGACAGCTCCCCCAACTGCACGAACAGCTGCGCGGTGACCTCGCCGTCCTGGACCCACTGCACGCCGAGCCGTAACACCTCCTCGGCCGCGCCGAAGTCCTGTTTGCGCGCGTTGGCGGCGCCGAGCAGTCCGAGCGCGCGCGCCAGCGCGCTCTTCGCTTCGGGGGCGAGCCCCTGCCCCTGCGGCGTGCGTAGCAGCATCGAGAGCGGGCCCGCCCACGGCTCCAGGATCTCGAGCGTGGTCTCGTGGTCACCGCGCTGCATGGCCGCCTCGGCCTCCGGGATCTTTCCGAGGTCGATCGCGAAGGGACGCTGCGTACGCGCCGCCTGCTCTTCGCGCCGCACCGCTTCGCGGATCACTTCGCGGAACTCTTCGACCCCTACTTCGTCAGCCAGGCTGCCGAGGCCGATCACGACGCTCGGCTCCTGACCGCCGCCCACGCGCAGCTCGTGCACGACGATACCGAAGATCGGCGCCAGGAGCAGATAGCGTACGCCGATGTAGCGCTGCACCGCTTCGACGTTGTCGAGATCACTAGGCGGGTCGCCCAGCTCTTCGGGCTGCACCAAGGCTTGCGTGAGCGCGCGCCGGAAGTCGGGCAGCGCCATCACGTGCTCGTCGCCGTGATCGCCGATGGCGAAGGTGACCTGGGTGTTGTCGCTCTGACGCGGATCGATCGCGAGCGCCGTGATGCGCACGCCCGCGACCAGCGCAAAGGCGACGTACTTGCGGCCGATGGCGTCGCAAAGCTGCTCGAAGTTGGGCGCGGAGCTCGCGACTTTGTCGAACCAGTCGTCTGCCCGCGCGGCCCGGAGATTGACTACGCGTCGCTCTGCGCTCACCGCTGCCCTCGCCCGCTCGCTTCCCATACTTCCTCACGGACCGGCCCCCGTCGTTCGACGCGCGGCCGGCATTGAGGATAACTTACTTAACGATGGCTCCGGCCTTCTTTCGATACCACTCGATGGTGCGCAGAAGTCCTTCCTCGAGCTCGACCCTGGGCTTGAAGCCCAGCAGTTTCTCCGCCTTTCGCACGTCCGGCACGCGCAGCTCCACGTCTGCGAAGTCCCACTTCACCGAGACCACCTGCGAGCTGCTGGCGGCCAAACGTGCGATGAGGTGGGCGAGCTGATAGATGGTGATGGTGCTGCGCGGGTTGCCGATGTTGAACGACTGGCCGATCGCTTCGACCCGCGTCATCGCCAACAGGATGCCGTCGACGATGTCGTCGATGTAGCACCACGATCGGATCTGATCGCCTTCGTTGTGCACGTGGAGCGGCTCGTCGCGCAGCGCGCGGACGACGAACGCGTGGATCGCGCCCTCCCCGACTTGGCCGGGCCCGAAGATGTTGAACGGGCGGATCGAGCAGGTCGGCAGCTGGTGCTCCTTCCAGTAGTTGTGCGCGAGGTGTTCGGTCGCGAGCTTCGAGACCGCGTAGGTCCAGCGGGCTTCGCCCACTGCGCCCAAGCTGGTGACGTCCGCTTCCCGGACACGAAACGCGTAACTCCCGAACACTTCGGAGGTGGAGAAGTCGAGGAACCGCCTTACGCTCCCCGCTTCGACCGCGGCGCGTAGCGCGTTCATGGTGCCTTCGAGCGCGACCTCCATGGTCAGCACCGGATGCTGGAGCACGGTATCGACGCCCGCGATCGCGGCCATGTGAACGACGTAGTGCACGCCGCGCATGGCTTCCCGCAAGGTGCGCGCATCTCGCACGTCGCCCACCACGAGCTCCAGATGCGGATGTTTGTCGAGGCCGGTTTCGGCCAGCGCGTTGCGGCGCAAGTTGTCGAACACGCGCACGTGATTGTTTTCGATCAGTCGCTGCGCGAGCGAGCTGCCGATGAAGCCCGCACCGCCCGTGATCAGAATCGTCGCGTTCTGCAGCATCTCCTGCTCTCTCTGCGCTGCTCGCGCACTTCCGATGCGCGCGTCGAAGCGCGCGCTTGCGCGCGAACAGAATGATGTTGCAGCGCTCGCTTTACAACCCGCGAGCGGCGTGAAACTCTCTCAGCGAGCGTACTATGGGACACCGAAGCGACGGGGAGCTTCGCGCGGCGCCTCTGGAACGAGTGATCGTTTGGCACCGCTGGTCTCCTCCACCCGAACCGAGTCGTGACGCCGTCGCTGTTGCAACGTCGTGGCGCATCGCCGCGCGCGAGCGCTTCGCCGCCGCGGGTGCGGAGGTCCTGCTGGAGCTCGGTGGGAGCGCCGCGTTCGCGCTGTCGGCGGAGCAGGTCGTGCGCGCCGTGGAGCTGTGCTTGAGCGCGGCGCGCGAAGTCGAACGCGAGCAGCAAGCCCGCGCGCGCGAGCCGCAAAGTACGGCCCGCGAAGCGAGCGACGGCAGCGCGGGGGCGATCGGTTACGGCATCGCCGTGGGCGCGATCGAGCGCAGCGTCGAGGGATCGTGCTACGCGGGCGACGCGCTCGACCGCGCGCAGTCGCTGGCCAACGCTGCGGGGCCGGGCGAGCTCGTGCTCGACGCGGCGGCGCAGGCGGCGAGCGGCGGCGTGTTCTTGTTCGCGCACGAGCTCACGTGCGGGCTCGGCGTGAGCGCGGCCGTGCTCGATCGCGTGTTTCCGCGGCGCAGCGAGTGCCGTCACGCTCTCGCGCACCTGGCGCGCCCGCGCTTCCCCGCGCATGCCCAGGCCCAACTGGAGTCGCTGCGGCGCCTGGCCAAGGGCAGCGGCCGCCACCGCGTGCTCTTGCTCGGACCGCACGGCAGCGGCATCAGCGAGTGGATCGCACAGATGGCGGAGGAGGTCGCGCCCTCGGCCTGGCTCGATGTGCGCGCGCTCGGCGCGTCGCTCGCGCCGCTTTCGGGGCTCATGTACGCGCTGCGCCGGCTGCCGGAAAGCGCTACGCCGGAAGCGCTCTTGACCCAAGGCGGCGAGCCGGATCGACAAGCCCTGGCCGCGCTCTACGCGATCCGCGCCGGCGCGGCGGTGTCGCGGCGTGAGGCGGTGCTCGCGCTGCGCCAATACATCGGGCGCGCCAGCGAACGCGGCAGCCGTGCCTGGGTCAGCGTCGATCCCGCGCCGCTCATCGATCCTTCCACCGTAGGCGTCGTCGCGGAGGCAGCCCGCGAAGGCGGACCGGATGCGCTCGTAATGATGCGCCTGCCGCTCGACTCGAAGCCGCCCGAAGCTTTCGCGCGCGGCGGCGGCCTGTCCGAGGTGCGCGTACGCGGCTTATCGCAGCACGAAGCGCGCGCGCTCGCGGCCTCCATGCTGCAGAGCGATCTGCCGAGCGATGTGGCGCGGCGTGCCGCCATCATGGGCGGCGACAACCCGCTCGCGGTGGCCGAGGCGGTGCGGGTGCTCGTCGCCTCCGGCGACGTGATCTTCGCGGAAGGCAGCTTCCGCTGGCGCCGTGGCCCGGCCGGACGCCTCAACACGTTGAGCCTCGACGCATTGATCGAAGAGCGCATCGATGCGCTCGAGCCGACGCTACAAAAGGCGCTCGAAGTGCTCGCCACCATGCCCGACCCGTACGATCGCGCGCTCGCCGCCGAGATCGCGGCGCGCGACGGCATCCACGCGGAGCGCTGGGCGCGCGCGCTCGAGGAGCTCGACAGCGCGGCGCTCATCCGCCTGCATGGCGACGAAGACGAGCCAACCGTGTCGCTCTCGACCAGCGTGCGGCTCGCGGTGCAGGCGACCACGGCGCCGGTGCGGGCGCTCGAGCTGAACCGCGCGGTCGTGGACGCGCTCGCGCCTACGATCGCTTCGGAACACGGCTTCGCCCGCGCCAACCTGGCGTACTATCTCGCGCGCGCCGGCCAGGGCGAAGAGGCCGCGGCGCTGTTCCTAGAGACCGCGGCGCTGGCGGGCCAGCTCGGCTTCCTGCGTTCGGGCGTGCGCCTGGCGGCCGCGGCGGTCGAATGCGATCCGTCGGCGGCCACGCGCGCGCAGGCCGCGCAGATCGCCGAGCGCTTGAGCCTGCGCGCGAGCGGCGGCGCGGCGGCGGCCGACCTGGGCGCGGAGACGCGCAGCGTGCAGCGGCCCTCCTCGCCGCAGCTCGCCCGTCCTTCGAACGTGGCTCCGTCCGCGCGCGGCATCGCCAGCGAGGCGCGCGAGCGCGCCGTGCGCGCGATCCTCGCCCGCGATTTCGACGAGGTGGACCGCGCCTTCGAGCTCCTGGTCGCAGCCGGCCGGGATGGCACGAGCGTCGAGCGCCTGCGCACCATCACCGCCCTGGTGAAGGGTGACGCGCTCGGCGCGCTGGCGCTGCTCGAGCGCCTGCGCGAGCGGCAGCGCGAGGCGGATCCCCAAGCGGAGCGCGATCCGCCGCGATTGGGCCTGACGGCG
>CAZYWR010001197.1:0-15527 GCA_964651185.1 uncultured Polyangiales bacterium | reverse complement strand
AGGTGGCTTCGTCGGTGACGAGCCCTCGGATGAGCTCGACCAGCTCCATGACCGGCACCGGGTTGAAGAAGTGCATGCCGAGCACGCGCTCGGGGCGTCGCGTGGAAGACGCGAGCGCCGTGATCGAGAGCGAGGACGTGTTCGAGGCGAGCACGGCGTCCGCGCGCAGCTGGGTATCGAGCTGCGCCAACAGCGCCTGCTTGATCGCGAGCTGCTCGGGCGCAGCTTCGATCGCGACGTCCACTTCGACCCCCAATTGCGGCACATCCCGGACAGCGATGCGCTGGAGCACCTCTGCGACAGCGCCCTGCTCGAGCTTGCCGCGCGCCGCTTGGCGCTCGAGCGCCTGTTCGATCGCGCGCTTTCCCCGCTCAGCGAGCGCGACGCTGGCGTCGGCGAGCAGCACCAGGCAGCCGGCGCGCGCGGCGGCGTGTGCGATGCCTTGGCCCATCTGTCCCGCGCCGACGATTGCGACCGTGGTGCTCATGGGCGCTCCACGATCACGGCCACGGCCTCACCGCCGCCGATGCAGATCGCCGCCAGGCCGCGGCGTGCGCCTCGCGCCTCCAGCGCGTGCAGCAACGTGACCAGGATGCGCGCTCCGCTCGCGCCGATCGGATGGCCGAGCGCGACCGCGCCTCCGTGGATATCCACGCGCTCCGGGTCGAGCTCCAAGGCGCGCGCCACGACCAGCGATACCACGGCGAACGCCTGGTTGATCTCGAACAGGTCGATGTCCCGCAAGCCCAACCCCGTCGCGTTCAGCACCTTACGGATGGCCAGCACGGGCGCGGTCGCGAAGTCTTCCGGCGCCTGGGCGGCGCTGGCGTAACCCACCACGCGCGCCAGCGGACGCAGCCCGTGCGCCGAAGCGAAGTCTTGTGCGGCGAGCACGAGCGCGGCCGCGCCGTCATTGACGCTCGAGGCGTTGCCGGCGGTCACCGTACCGTCCTCTTCGAATGCCGGCCGCAGGGTCGCCAGCTTGGAGATGTCGTCTGCGAACGGCTGCTCGTCGCGAGCGAGGACCGCGCTCGCAGCCTTGCCGCCCACCTCCACCGAGACGATCTCGCGCTCGAACGTACGGTCTTCGAGGGCACGGCGCGCGCGGCTGTACGACTCGAGCGCGAACGCGTCTTGCTCCTCCCGGCTGATGCGATGGGTACGCGCGCACCGCTCCGCGATCACACCCATGTGCGCGCCCACGGACGAACAGATCAGCCCGTCGCGCAAGATCGCATCGATGAGCTCGCCATCGCCGAGCCGGTAGCCTGTACGCGCACGCATAAGCAGGTGCGGCGCGTTGGACATCGACTCCATGCCGCCCGCGACGACGACCTGACTGTCTCCGCAGCGAATGGCTTGCGCGGCTCCGACCACGGCGCGCAACCCCGAGCCACAGACCTTACTCAAAGTCGTCGCCGGTACCGCGTGCGGCAGTCCCGCCATCAGCGCCGCGCGCCGTGACGGTGCCTGCCCGAGGCCTGCACACAACACATTCCCGAAGATGACCTCCCCGATCTCAGCGGGAGGGATCCCGGCGCGACGCACGGCTTCACGCATGCTCACCGCCGCCAACTCCGGGGCCGACTTGGATCGGAGAGCCCCCTGAAACTTCCCGATCGGCGTCCGCGCCGCACTCAAGATCACCGCTGTCGACATACAACTCCTGGTCGCGCACGAGCCTCGACGACGCGCGCTGCACACCAATCTATCGACAAAGATCGCGCGCTCAATCATGAAAAGGGCGTACTTTTGCGCAAGCGCACGCCTGCGCCGTGCGAAGACTGCAAAGGCCCACGACGGAAGTCTGCCCCGCCGCGCGTATGCGTGACGGAACGCTCGCCTAGGGCGTGATGACCCGCGAGACTCGAGCGGTGACTGAGTCGTGATGCCCACCATTGCGCACTTGAGGCGCAGTCGGTCCAGTCCGAGCGCGCGCGTCACCAATCCCCAAGCGAGCGCCGCCTCAACCTTTCAACGTCGCGGTCCCGATCACCAGGCGCATGATCTCGCTCGTGCCCTCGTAGATCTCGGTGATCCTCGCATCTCGGTAGTGGCGCTCGACGTCGAATTCCGTGGTGTAGCCGTAGCCGCCGAAGATCTGCAGCGCTTTGTGGCAGACGCGGTGGGCCATCTCCGAGGCGTACAGCTTGGCCATGGCGCTCTCGCGCGTGTGGCGCAGGTTCTTCTGATCCTTGAGCCAGGCCGCGCGCAACACCAAAAGCCGGGCGGCGTCGAGCTCGGTGGCCATGGCCGCGATCATGAACTGGATCGCCTGCTTGTTCGCGATGGGCTCGCCGATCGCGTGGCGCTCCTTTGCGTATGCGACCGCGCGCTCGCAGGCCGCGCGCGCGATGCCCACGGCCTGAGCGGCGATGCCGATCCGGCCGCCATCCAGCGTCGCGAGCGCGATCCGCGTGCCCGCGCCGATCTCGCCGAGCCGCAGCGCATCGGGCAGCAGACAATCGTCGAAGTGCACCGTGCACGAGTGCGCCGCGCGAATACCCAGCTTGCTGTCGTGGCGTTGCAGCTCGTAGCCGGGCGTGGCGCGCGGGACGATGAACGCGGTCGAGCCGCGCGCGCCGCGCTCCTCGGTGGCCGCGAACAAGATCATCGTGTCGGCGTGCGGCGCGTTGGTGATGAAGTTCTTGGACCCGCGAATTCGCCACTGATCGCCGTCGCGCTTCGCCTTGGTCTGCATACGGCTCGCGTCGGAGCCGCTCGCCGGCTCCGTCAGACCGAAGCACCCGAGCTGGGCACCCGACGCGAGCGGCACCAGGAAGGCGGCGCGCTGCTCGGCGCTGGCGTAGCGCTCGAGCGGGTCGCACACGAGCGAGTTGTTCACGCTCATGATGACACCCAAGGACGCACAGGCCGCGCTGATCTCTTCGACTGCCAGCGCGTAGCTCACAGCGTCGGCGCCCGCGCCGCCGGCCGATTCGGGGACGGCGACGCCCATCAGCCCGAGCTCGCCCAAGCGCGCCACCAGCGCGGCCGGCCAGACCGCCTCGCGGTCGAGCTCCCGCGCTCGGGGCGCCACCTCCTCGCGCGCGAACGAGCGCGCCGTATCCCGGACCATCTTCTGCTCTGCAGTGAGCTCCAGATTCATCGCATTTCTCCTGAGGCGCGCGCGTCGAGCTGCTCCGCACCGCGCGCCGGCGGGTGCAGCGGCTGATCTACGATCAAACGGCACCCGCGCTGGCCCGCGAAGTAAGACCACGCCCACTCCCAGAGCACCGAGACGCGCCGCCTGCGCTCGATCAGCGTCAGCAGGTGGATCACCAACCAGAGCAGCCACGCGAGCCGGCCGGCGAACCGAAACCCCTCGAGCTGTGCGATCGCGCGGTTGCGTCCGATGGTCGCGAGCATGCCTCGGTGTCGATAACGAAAGCTCGCGCGGGGCCGGCCGCGCATGTCAGCGTCGATGCAGGCAGCCGCGTGCCGGCCGCTCTGGAGCGCGAGCGGCGCCACGGCGGGCAGCGACGCGCCGCCTCTCTGGCGCGCGATCAGATCTCCGGCGAGGAACACCTCGGGCCGGCCCGGCAATGACAAGTCGTCCTCGAGGCAGACGCGCCCAAGCCGTTCCAGCGGGACTCCGAGCTGCGTAGTCAGGGAGCTAGCTCGCACGCCGGCCGCCCAGAGCACGGTGCGCGAAGGGATGTGCACGTCGCCGACCTGAACGCCCTCGGCGTCTACTGCGGTGACGGCCGCCGCGGTGAGGACTTCCACGCCCAGCGCCTCCAGCTGTCGCTGCGCGTCGGCGGAGCTTTGTTCGCTGAAAGTGGGCAGCAGGCGGGGGCCCGCTTCGAGCAGGACCACGCGAGCATCTCTCGAATCGATGCGACGGAACTCTCCCGCCAACGTGTGCCGCCGCATCTCCGCGATCGCGCCCGCGAGCTCTACGCCGGTCGGACCGCCGCCCACGACGACGAACGTCGTCCACGCGCTCTGGCGCTCGCTCGAGTCCGCGAGCTCCGCCGCTTCGAAGGCGCGCAAAATCCGCCGCCGCACGTCCAGCGCCTCCCCGATCGTGCACAGGCCTGGTGCGTACGGCGCCCAATCGTCGCGGCCGAAGTAATTGTGGGTCGATCCCGTGGCGATCACGAGATAGTCGTAGTTCAACGCCGTATGGCGCAGATACACCCGGCGCTCGTCCAGGGCGACGCGCGTCACCTCATCCATCAGGACGGTGACGTTCTTTTGGTGGACGAACAGCTTGCGCAGCGGCACCGAGATATCGGGGGCGGGTAAGAGCCCCGATGCAACCTGATACAGCAGCGGTTTGAAGAGATGGTGGTTGCTGCGATCGACGAGGGTCACGCGAACGGGGAGATCAGACAGCGTGCGCGCAGCGGCGACTCCCGCAAAGCCGCCACCGAGGATCAGCACGCGTATGTCGACATTCGGAACTTCCATGTCGCGCACAAAATGGCTGCAAACACACGCTGCTCAAGCGGTAAAAAGGCCAAGCTTTGCCAATCCCGCTGGGGTCGCGGCGCGAAGGTTGCGAAGGGCGCCGGCGCGTTCCAGCGCGAGATCGCGCCGGCTAGATGTCCTCTGGCCAGGCGGCCGCCGGAACCCCGGGCGCGTCGAGATCGAGCATGGCCGTGCGCACAGGCAGCTCAGCGCCAGCACCCTCTGTGACGATTGGAGCGGGCCGTCCTGCCGCATTCACCGCGACCATTTCGAACGTGCCGCGCACTGCGAGGCGGCGCTCTCCGCTCGGTAGCCGCTCCGCGGTCATCTCCACTTCCACCGTCATCGAGGTACGCCCGACACGCACCACGCGCGCGTACAAATCGAGCAGCTCGCCGACCCTGACGGGCACGTGGAACTCCACGGCGGCCGAGGCCGCCATCACCACATCCCGCCGGGCGTGCCGGGTGGCCGCGACGAAGGCCGCTTTGCCCATCAAGCTCAGCGCATGCCCTCCGAACAACGTGCCGTGATGGTTGGTCTCCCCGGGAAAAACCAGCTCGACGAAGCGCGTCTCGGCTGCTGTCTGGGCTGTCGGATCCGCGTACGTGGCTGCGAGCACGGTCACCTCCTGGCGCACGAGTATGGCGCGGCACGCCTGGGGAGACGCTCAGAAAAGGGCGGAGAAAGGCGAGCGTCAGCGCGTCGATCTGCGAAGGCTGCGACGCCCCGGCGGGCCCGCGCGGCGCCGCGGTGATTCGGCGATGGGATGTTTATGTCTGCTCGATGGCAGTCGCAGCGAGTACCTCGCGGATCTAGCGGATGACTGCGCCGCCTCGTGAGGCCTCTTGGCTTTGTGTCCGCCACCACAGTCGTCGTGGGCTGTGATTACGCTCGGTTGACGAAAGTTAACAGCCAGCAAACGCGGGCGCGGCGTGACCTGATCCGCAAAACGAACGCATCCGTGTCATTTCCGAGGCTTTGCAACAGTTCGCAAGAAGCGTCGCATCGCCGAGCATTTGTTCGCATCAATCCCGCTTGTAAAGAGTCTCCGCTCTGTCACGTTCGGACTAGTTGCGGTCTGCAGACTGGTGCGGGCACTACGGCTCAGGTCTGCGCTTAGGAGATCGATATGAGTACGTTCGAGCAACGCGTCCAGGCCGCCAAGGCCTGGGTCGGGCAACCCCGCTTTGCCGAGATCAAGCGCCTGTACACGCCGCGCGCGATCGCGGAGCAGCAGGGCACGATCAGGCCCGATTACACGGTCGCCCGTCGAGCCGCCGAGGACTTCTACGCGCGTCTGCGCGAGCTATTCGCGAGCAAGAAGTCGATCACGACGTTCGGGCCTTACTCTCCTGGCCAGGCCGTGACGATGAAGCGCGTCGGCATCGAGGGCATCTACCTCGGCGGTTGGGCGACGTCGGCGAAGGGCTCGCTGGACGAAGATCCAGGGCCGGACCTGGCGAGCTACCCGCTCAGCCAGGTTCCGAACGAGGCGGCCGTGCTCGTGCGTGCGCTGCTGACCGCGGACAAGAATCAACAGTTCCATCGCGCGCGCATGACGGAGGATCAGCGCAGGGCGACGCCGGAGATCGACTATCGTCCGTTCATCATCGCCGACGCGGACACCGGTCACGGCGGCGACGCGCACGTGCGCAACTTGATCCGTCGCTTCGTGGAGGTCGGCGTGCCCGGCTACCACATCGAGGACCAGAAGCCCGGCGCCAAGAAATGCGGCCACCAGGGCGGCAAGGTGCTCGTCTCGTCGGATGAGCAGATCAAGCGCCTGAACGCGGCGCGCCTGCAGCTCGACCTGATGGGCGTGCCCGGCATCATCGTCGCGCGCACGGACGCCGAGGCCGCCACGTTCCTCGAGAACAACAGCGACGAGCGCGACCAGCCGTTCATCCTCGGCGCCACGAACGTCGACGTTCCGAGCTACAAGGTCGGCTACCTGGCGATCCAGAAGAAGCTCGCCGCGCTGGGCGTGGAAGACGCCCTCGGCCACACGCTGTTCGACGTCTCCGAGGCGGAGTACGCGCGTGCGAACGCGTGGCTGGAGAGCGTGGGGCTCGACATCGCCGGCACCGCCAAAGCGCTCAAGGGCGCGCCCGTCGTGGCCGCCGAGGCTGCGTTCGACGAGCTGGAGAGCGAGTACGCGAAGAAATGGGCCAAGACCGCCGGCCTGAAGACCTACGCCGAAGCGGTGGCGGACGCGATCGCGTTCCGCAGCGAGCAGGGCGAGGGCGGCGCGCTCAGCGCCGAGCAGTGGAACGAGTTCGCCAAGTCGGCGACGCTGTTCGAGATGCGCGAGCGCGCCGCCAAGGCGGGCCTGCGCGTGAGCTGGGACGACGACCTGCCCAAGACCCCCGAGGGTTACTACCAGGTGCGCGGCGGCATCGAGTACGCGATCGCGAAGTCGCTCGCGGCGGCGCCGTTCGCGGACGTGATCTGGATGGAGACCAAGACGGCGGACCTGCAGGACGCGACCGAGTTCGCGCACGCGATCCACGCCAAGTATCCCGACCAGATGCTCGCCTACAACCTGTCGCCTTCGTTCAACTGGGACACCACCGGTATGAGCGAGGACGAGATGCGCGCCTTCCCAGCGGAGCTCGGCGAGCTCGGCTTCGTGTTCAACTTCATCACCTACGGCGGCCACCAGGTCGACGGTCTGGCCGGTGAGGAGTTCGCGACCGCGCTCAAGCAGGACGGCTGCCTCGCGCTCGCGCGGCTGCAGCGCAAGCTGCGCCTGATCGACTCGCCCTACAAGACCCCGCAGTCGCACGTCGGCGGCCCGCGCCTCGACGCGGCGCTGATGTCGGCCTCGGGTCGCACCGCCGCCACCAAGGCGATGGGCAAGGGCTCGACGCAGTTCCAGCACCTGGTACAGACGGAAGTCTCCACCAAGACGCTGGAAGACTGGATCGGGGTATGGAGCAAGGAGCAGGGCGCGGAGGCGCTCAAGGTCAGCCTGCGCCCGCAGACACCCGGCTCCGAGCTGCTCGAGCTCGCGCTGCGCGACGCCAAGGGCGACCAGGTCCTCAACGTGGTCTTCAACAACCTGCAAGACCGTAGCGGACGTCAAATCCTCTCGGTGCGCGATCAGAACACGGACCCATCGCTGCGCCGCAAGCGCCTGATGACGCTGGCCCAGCTGTTCCTGATCCACCGCTACAAGGTGGCTTCAGTTCACTACCTGACGCCTTCGGACGACAACCAGCGCCAGGTGCTCGCGCTCGAGAAGCTCGGGTTGTTCAAGAGCGTGGAGTCTGGTTCGGGTCTGATCATCTTGGCCGAAGTCAACGTCGAGCGTGTGAGCGCGCTCGTCGCCAAAGACGGCAACGCGCTCAAGGCGCTGGTCGCGCACAAGCGCTGAGCGCCCGTCACGACGCGGGTTTCTTCAGGCGCTGGTCGCGCACCAGCGCTGAAGCGCTCGTCACGACGCGGGTTCCTTCCGTCGCGACGCCAAAAAACGCAGCGGGCGGCGGAGAGGTACGCGAGAGCTCGGGCGGCGGCGCCGGGGCGAACGAAACCAGCATCGGTCCGCAAGCTCGCTGGGTCGGCTGGCGCGCGCTTGACTTCGCGCGTCTTTGGCGCAGATTCGCTGAGTTCTGGGTCGAAGGCGCAACACGTTTGCGACCGGAGAGAGCTGCCACGCAGCTTGAGGGAAGCCGGTTCAAGTCCGGCGCGGACCCGCCACGGTAAGCGGCCTCCACGGAGGGCGCGAGCCCGGATACCTGCCCAGACGATGGTCCCACTACGCCTCGGGGATGGCGCATGGACGAGCTCGTCAAGCCGTATTCCGGCGTGACGCCTTCGTTCCTGTGCCTCGCTTGGGCCCGGGAGAGGCGATGGCCCACGACGATTACGCGGCGACGGATCCGGAACAGCACAAGGCCCGCAGCCTCGCTGTGGGTCCTGGGCGCGATTCAGCTCGTGCGCGCGCAGCGCAATCAGACCGAGCGACCCGAGCCGCACGGGTCGCGGCCGTTTCTGCCGGGCTCGCTGCCGATCGTCGCTGCCGGCGCCGTGAGCTGCTTCTGCGGGCTGAGCATCCACGAGATGCTCACGTCCGTCGCGCGCAGCGGCAGCGCGCGCACGTTTCGCGGCTCACTCGGGTCGCTCATGGGAGGTCGGTTCGATGATCGTACGCAGATCCTGGCTGTTCGCTTCAGCCTTACTGATTGCCACCGCCTGCGGCGATGACAATCCAGATCAGCCAGCCGCGCCCGCGGACGGTGGCCACGACGCGGCGACGAGCGACGCAGCGACGAGCGACGCGGCGGTGCTCGCGGATGGCTCGATCGACGCCGGCGCTGGCAACATGGACGCGAGCCTCCTGGACGCTACCACGCCTCTCGATGCGGCGGCGGACGCGACCGGCAGTGACGCCGGTCCGACGACGGACGCGACCAGCGGCGACGCCGGTCCGGCGCTCGAGATCATCGGGATCTGGCACAGCAACTACGGCGAGGAGATCGAGATCACGGCCACCAAGTTCGGCTCGGAGGCGATCGTCGAGCTCGACACCGCGAGCCGCACCGCGATTACGCAGAATCCGCCGGACGACCCCTACAGTCCGAACACGTTCAACAAGCAGGCGTGGACCGCTGTCACGAATGGCAGCTTCTACCAGTGCACGCAGGACTACGGAAAGAACACGGCCGCGGAAGCCGAGGCGACGACCATGAAGCTCGACCCGAGCGACCCCTCGAAGGGCGGTTGCGGCGATGGCGACTTCGCGTGGACGCAGTACGGCCCGGTGCTCGAGATCCGAGGCGACTGGCAGAGCAACGGCTCCGACTTTGCGATCACCTCGGACAGCTTCGGCACCTACAAAGTGGAGAGCTACGACAACGCCGGCGATACCGCCGTGCTCTCCACGGGCGGCGCGGACGCGGGACCCAAGACCTACGGCAAGCTCGTCTGGACGGTCGTGACGGCTGCGCGCGTGGACTACTGCATCGTCGCGACCGGCCTCGCCAGCGCCGCGGAAGCCGCGGCTAGCACCGCGACCGCTGACGTGAACATGCTCACCACGGGCTGCAACGGCGGCGCCTGGACCTCGCTGACCAAGTGAGACGCGCGTTCGCCATCCTCGCGGCCGCGGTCCTCGCGTCCGGCTGCGACGACGCACCTGTCGAAGGGCCTCCCGATTTTCCGGACGAGCCCGACGCCGACGTCGCGGACGGCGGCGATGCGGGGGCGCCGATCGCGCCCGATCGCGGGCTCGACGCGTCGAGCCAAGCGATGGACGCGAGCATGCTCGATGCGAGCCTCGCGTCTCAAGACGCGAGCATGCTCGATGCGAACCTCGTGTCTCAAGACGCTGGACCGCGCGACGCGGCGGCGCTGCCTTATGCGCGCGGCGTCGTCAGCTACCAGCCGGGCTCGAACGCCGGCTTCGGGCAGGACCGCTACCCGGACATCGTACTCGGTCCGCCGGTCGGCAAGGGCAACGGCGCGGGCTCTCTCGATGTGCTGTCCCTCGGCGTCGGCGGCGAGATCGTGCTCGACTTCGGCTCGCGCACGATCGTCGATGGCCCGGGGCCGGACTTCATCGTGTTCGAGAATCCGTTCTATGCCGGCGGCACGTCGCAGGCGAACGTGTTCGCCGAGCTCGGCGAGGTTTCGGTCAGCGATGACCTTACTAACTGGCGAACCTTCCCGTGTTCCCTCCAACCCACGCAGCCCGGGGTGTATCCGGGCTGTGCAGGTTGGACGCCGACGCAGGTGTACGACCCCTTCGCGGTCGTCCCGCTCGATCCCGCCGTGACCGGCGGTGACGCCTTCGACCTGCTCACCGTGTCGGCGACGAGCGCCCGCTACGTCCGAGTGCGCGACCTCGCGACGAGCGGCCAAGGTAACACCGCAGGCTTCGACCTCGACGCGATCGGCATCATCCACGCAGGCACGGCTCCATGAATCACGCACGCAGTCCTCGATCGCCGTCGGCCACCGCTGCCGTGCTGATGCGCAGGCCGGGCGCGTGATCAGCAGTAGGAATCCGCGTCCGGTCCTTTGCCGACGAAGGGTCCATCGGCCCGCAGGCTTTGCTCGCGCGCGAGCGCGACGAACGCTTTGACGTAGTCGAGCTCGGCGTCGGCCTCGCGCACGCCCACGTGGATCTGCTTGGCGATCCCCTCGCGCCCGAGCCGCAGCGGCGTGATCTCGAGCTCATCGGCGTAATCCTCGGCGAGCCAGCGCGGCAGCGCGGCCACGCCGCGTCCGCTCGCGACCATCCGCAGCATGATGTCGGTGGCTTCGATCACTTTCCGCCGTTTGGGCATGACCCCGGCTGGCATCATGAACTGCGTATAAATGTCGAGCCGTTCGATCGCGACCGGATAGCTGATCAGCACGTGATCGGCCAGATGTTCGGGCGTGACGTGCGGCAGGGCCGCGAGCGGATGATCGCGGGCGACGACCAGCACCTGCTCGTAGGCGAACACGGGTTCGAAGCGCAGGCCCGGACGATGCAGCGGATCCGGAGTGACCAGCAGATCGATCTCGTGGCCGAACAGCGCCCCGATGCCGCCGAACTGGAACTTCTGCTTGACGTCTACATCCACGTCCGGCCAGGCCGCGAGGTAGGGCGCGACGACCTTGAGCAACCAGCGATAACAGGGATGGCACTCCATGCCGATGCGCAGCGTCCCGCGCTCGCCGAGCGCGTACTGCTTCATGCGTTCTTCGGCGTCGGCGAGCTGCGGCAGCACCCGGTGCGCGAGCGCGAGCAGATAGCTCCCGGCTTGCGTGAGCTTGAGCTGGCGACCCTCGCGGTGCCAGATGTCCGTGCCCAGCTGCTGCTCGAGCTTCTTGATGGTGTGGCTCAACGCAGACTGGGTGAGACAGAGCCTGCTGGCCGCGGCCGTCAGGGAGCCTTGCCGGTTCACTTCGAACACGATCTCCAGATGGATCCTCTCGAGCATGGCGCCTCATGAGCGGATCTAATCGATCCGTGAAAGAATACCATTTCTCCTCGCGCGCCGGCCTGCCTAGCATGCGCGCATGGCGATAACGCATAACCTCGGCTTCCCCCGCATCGGCGCGAAGCGTGAGCTCAAGTTCGCGCTCGAATCGTACTGGAAAGGGCAACTACCGCGCGAAGAGCTCAGGGCGCTGGGCGCCGCGCTGCGCAAGCGGCACTGGCAGATCCAGGCCCGCGCAGACTACGTCCCGGTGGGCGACTTCTCGTTTTACGACCAGGTGCTCGACATGAGCTTCACGCTGGGCAACCTGGCCGAGCGCGTGCGCGGGTTTTCGGGCGACCCGCTCGATAACTACTTCCGCATGGCGCGCGGCCGCTCGGCGTCTGGCGAGGGCGTGGCGGCGGGCGAGATGACCAAGTGGTTCGACACCAACTACCACTACATCGTTCCGGAGTTCAGCGCGCACACCGAGTTCTCGCTGGACCCCTCGCGTCTGCTCGATCAGTTGGCCGAGGCGCGCGCGCTCGGTCTCGCTGGCAAGGCGAAACCCGTCCTCATCGGCCCGGTCACCTACCTGTGGCTCGGCAAGGCCAAGGACGACTCCGATCGGCTCGCGCTGCTGCCGCGCTTGCTGCCCGTCTATCGCGAGCTGCTGGCGCGGCTCGCAGCGGAGGGCGTGGATTGGGTGCAAATCGATGAGCCGGTGCTGGTCACCGAGCTGGACAAGCCCTGGCAAGACGCCCTGTCGACGGCCTATCAGGCGCTGGGGTCGGGCAACGCCAAGCTGCTCTTGACCGCGTACTTCGGGCAGCTTCAGGAGAACTTGCCGCTGCTCTCCAAGCTGCCGGTGCAGGGCTTTCATCTCGATGCGATCAACGCGCGTGCAGAGGCCGACGCGGTCGTCGCCCAATTGCCGTCCGACCGCGTGCTCTCGCTCGGCGTCATCAACGGCCGCAACATCTGGAAGACCGACCTGAACGCCGCGCTCGACTGGCTCGAGCCGTTGCAGCAGAAGCTGGGGCAGCGGTTGTGGATCGCGCCGTCGTGCTCGCTCCTGCACGTGCCCGTCGACCTGAGCAGCGAGCAGAAGCTCGATGCGGACGTGCGGTCGTGGCTCGCGTTCGCGCAGCAGAAGCTCGATGAGCTCAACGTGCTGGGCAGAGCGCTCAACGAAGGCCGAGCGTCGGTCCAAGCCGAGCTCGCCGCGAACCGAGCCGCCATCGAGGCGCGCAGGAGCTCGCCGCGCGTGACCAAGCCGGCGGTGAAGGCCGCGATCGCCCAGCTCGATCGCAGCCTGGGTCGCCGGCAGAGCCCCTATCCGCAGCGCGCACCGAAGCAGGCGAAGTTGCTCAAGCTGCCGCGCTTCCCGACCACCACGATCGGGTCGTTCCCGCAGACCAGCGAGATCCGTAAGGCGCGCAGCGATTACCGCAACGGCCGCCTCGACGAGGCCGCCTACAAAGAGGCGATGAAAGCGGAGATCGCGCGCAGCGTCCGCGAGCAGGAGGCGCTGGGCCTCGACGTGTTCGTGCACGGCGAGGCGGAGCGCAATGACATGGTCGAGTACTTCGGCGAGCAGCTCGACGGGTACGCCTTCAGCGAAGGCGGCTGGGTGCAGTCGTACGGGTCGCGCTGCGTCAAACCGCCGATCCTGTTCGGCGACATCAGCCGGCCGAAGACCATGACCGTGGAGTGGATCCAGTATGCGCAGTCGCTGACCAAGAAGCCGATGAAGGGCATGCTGACCGGGCCCGTGACGATCTTGAATTGGTCGTTCGTGCGCGACGACCAGCCGCGTTCGGTCTCCTGCTATCAGCTGGCGCTGGCGATGCGCGAGGAGGTGCTCGATCTGGAGCGGGCCGGCGTGCGCGTGATCCAGATCGACGAAGCGGCGCTGCGCGAGGGATTGCCGCTGCGCAAATCGCAGTGGCAGGAGTACTTGAGCTGGGCCGTCGAGGCGTTTCGCATCACGGCCAACGGCGTGCGGGACGAGACGCAGATCCATACGCACATGTGCTACTCGGAATTCAACGACATCATCGCCGCCATCGCGGACATGGACGCGGATGTCATCACCATCGAGACGTCGCGCTCGGATATGGAGCTGCTCGACGCGTTCGACCACTTCAAGTATCCGAACGAGATCGGCCCCGGCGTGTACGACATCCACTCGCCCAACGTGCCGACGCAGGAGCACATCGTGCAGCTCATGCGCAAGGCCGCGGAGCGCATCCCCGCCGCGCGCCTCTGGGTCAACCCCGACTGCGGCTTGAAGACGCGCGCCTGGGCAGAAGTCATTCCGGCGCTGCAGAACATGGTCGCCGCCGCGCACACGCTGCGCGAGACCGTGCGTTGAACGAGGCGGCCGCTGAAATAGGCGGTCGCACGGCGACGATGTTTTGCCGCTCTGTTCGCCGGCGACCCGCCGATCGGGCGCGGCGGCTCAGCGATAGACGGGAAAGGCGGCCGTCAGCGCGCTCACCCGTTCTCGCACGCGCGCGATGGTCTCGTCATCGCGCGGGTTGTCGAGCACGTCTGCGATCAGGTTCGCGGTGAGCACGGCCTCGGGCTCGCCGAAACCGCGTGTCGTCAGCGCCGGCGTGCCCAAGCGGATGCCGCTCGTGATCATCGGCTTTTCCGGATCGTTCGGGATCGCATTCTTATTGCAGGTGATGTGGGCCCGCCCCAGCGCGCTCTCCGCGTCCTTGCCGGTGATGCGCTTCGGCCGCAAGTCGACCAGCATGAGATGGCTCTCCGTGCGACCGGAGACGATGCGCAGCCCGCGCGCGGTGAGCGCAGTCGCCAGGGCGACCGCGTTCTTCACCACCTGTTCCTGATAGCTCTTGAACGCGGGTTGCAGCGCTTCGTGAAACGCCACCGCCTTGGCGGCGATGACGTGCATCAGCGGACCTCCCTGCAGACCCGGGAAGACTGCGCTGTTGATCGCCTTCTGCAGCCGCTCCTTCATCAAGATGATGCCCCCGCGCGGCCCGCGCAGGCTCTTGTGCGTCGTGGAGGTGACGACGTCGGCGTGGGGAACGGGGTTCGGGTAGACGCCAGCGGCGACCAGGCCCGCGTAGTGGGCGATGTCCACCATCAGGTAGGCCCCGACCGCCTGCGCCACGCGCGCGAAGCGCGCGAAGTCGATGTGCAGGGCATAGGCGGAGGCGCCAGCGATGATGAGCTTGGGCCGGCGCTCGTGCGCGAGGCGCTCGACCGCGTCGTAGTCGATGGCCTCATCGGCGCCGAGCCCGTAGCCGACGACGTTGAACCACTTACCACTCATGTTCAGCGCCATGCCATGGGTAAGGTGGCCGCCCTCGGCCAGGTTCATGCCCATGATCGTGTCGCCCGGCTGCAGCAGCGCGAGCAGCACCGCCTGGTTGGCTTGGGAACCCGAGTTCGGCTGCACGTTCGCACACTCGGCCCCGAACAACGCGCGCGCGCGATCGATCGCGAGCTGCTCGACGACGTCGACGTGCTCGCAGCCGCCATAGTAACGCTTGCCCGGATAGCCCTCGGCGTACTTGTTCGTGAGCTGGGAGCCCTGCGCCGCCAACACGGCGGGCGATGCATAGTTCTCGGAGGCGATGAGCTCGATGTGCTCTTCCTGCCGGCGGTTCTCGTTCGCGATGGCGGCCGCCACCTCCGGATCGACAGTAGTAAGCGCGTATGCTGAACGTTCGAACATGGATGACCAACCTCGTTGTGAGCACCGAACAGGGCGGAGGTGCGGGAGCGGTTTCGCCGAAGCGATCCGAGCGACTGGCGAAGCACGAACTACGCGCATGGCCCGGCCACGCAATCAAATAGAGGCGCAGAATTGCGAATGGGAGGCGTCGCGCTTGCGAGTCATGCGAACGCGCCCGCGTCTCGCTCGAAGCGCCGGCGCGAGATCAGAGTCGGTCGAAACGAAGGAGAGCGAATCAAGCGCGAGCGTTCGCGGAAGGGCTGGATAGAGCGCGAAGACCGCATACGTGCGCGATCGACCAGAGCTGGTTCAGCAGTTCGTTATTCACTCCCGCCGAGGTCGATGACGATTTCCCGGTGCTCTCCGGCAGCGATGCGAACTTCCTTGCGCCGCGGCAAATGCTGCGGGCCCTCGACGGCGCGAATCGTATAGGCGACAGCCGGCAGCCGTACTTCCATAGGCGTGCGGCCTCTTTGCCCTTTTAG